>JAJPJR010000058.1 GCA_021324165.1 Armatimonadota bacterium | reverse complement strand
GGTTCGGTAAGATCAGCGACGCGACTCCTTACAGCTTTCTGCTTGTGATTGACTCCTAGGGGCACAGCAATTATTTTGCCGGATTCATGACTGCATCATTCGGAGGCGGGTCAAGGACAGGTGGGGTGCAGGACGGGAGGCGCTTGCGAGCCTGAACGTTTTGTCAGTGAGTGATGAACTCATGGTGAATCAAACCACGGTTGGCACGTCTTTGATCTTTCATATATCGCAGGACGGTCACGGCACGGGCAACAAGTAGCCCGTGGCACGAAAGGTCAAAGGCTCGGCGGTGATCAATCAGATGGTGCGTGACTAGCACGGGCAACGAGCAACTCGTGACACGATCCTGCGCAAAAAATAAGAAAGCCGCCGGGCACGTCTGCAAGGCGGCTTTCGATCGGGATCGAAAGAGGGGTTAGTTCTTTCGGCGGCGTCGCGCAAGCAGCGCGGCTCCACCAGCGATAAGTCCGATCATCGTGGTCGGTTCAGGCACAACGTCCACGGTGATGAAGCCCGTGTTCCCGTCCGTTCCAGGAAACGTCCCGTCAATGCGGACGTGATAGCCCTGACGCTCCACTTTGTCCACACTCAGCGAATCGAACGTGAACACCTTGGATTGACCAGAAGTCAGCCCCTGGTTCGGGTTCGACCTCCAGCCGCCGATGCCGCCAGGGCCCGAGTTGCTGTTGGCGACTTTGAACGTATCAATGTCGTGGTTCACCACATCGAGGTCATCGTCATCTGAAAGCGCATAGACGCCGATGAGATCGGTCAGATAGTAGTTGTTTCCCTGATAGGTGAAGAACGCCCCGGGCTGAAACGTAACTGTGTAAGTCAAGCCGTTGTTGCTGATCACACAGTCAATGCCGGTGGTGCTGTCCACACCCAAAAACGAAGATCGCGTTTCCGCGTGCGCGGCAGCGAGCAGAGCCAGTACAGCGGCTCCCAAAACGGTTTTTTTCATGAGTGCCCTCTTTCGAAATTAGGATAGCCAAGCCGAACTCTCGGCTCGATATGCAATTCTGACTCATTTTCCTGTCCAACCGGTTCCAAATGGCCAAAACCTGGTAATGGGTCGGGCAAAAAGAGAGCCTGCCGGTTTCGGGCAGGCTCTCTTGAATCCAGTTTCTTATCGCTGCCGGCGTTTTCGAGCCTTCAGAAGCGTGAACGCGGCGATGCCCAATCCAAGCATCGTTGCAGGCTCGGGCACCAGGTCGGCGGTCTCAAACTCGATGATCGGCGTGCCGTTGTCCGAATAGATGGACGACCAGAGCATCTTTCCCTGATCCAGGAACGTTGCGCTCGATCCGCTCCAGGTGAGGGTTTCACCCACGAACGTCGGCTGCCAGCAGTCGAGCACAAACTGGAATGTGGGTCCGTTGTGATAGCCGCTGCTTGAACCGAGCGAGGTCCACGGCCCCACCGGGAAGCTGCTGTTGTCAATCACGAAGTCGGAGATCGGCGAGTTGGAACTTTGCGCGTCTCCAAAGATCAGCCAGCCCCAGCGCATGCCGCTCACCCAACTGTTGTCGTGGTTGTCGAGCGTGAGTGCGAACTGATAGTCAAACATCCCGCCGTTCGGCGTAACCGAATAGGTCATGTGAAGCGGGTGAGCAAAACTCGAAGCCGCCACGGCCATGCCGGCCGCTGCGACCAAGCCCTTGACGAGTCTCATCTCTCTCTCCTTTGGCGGTTGAAGCCGCCTAACATGGGGTTGTTACCCCAAGATCGGCCCCCCGCCGCTACTGGCAATTGTTCGGGATTTGAAAAGGTTCTTCATACTGCGCCCAAGCAACGCGTCGAACCCACTCGGGGTAACCTAAGCGCCGCCGAAAGGTCAGGGGCACGGAAGACAAGAGGTCCGGGCCTCGCACACCTTTTTGCGTCGGTTTTTCAGGAGGCTTTTCAGGGATGGTATCCGCACTTTTTACGAGGTTCAGCCGGGCTCGGCTCCGCGTTCTGACCGCGCTTGGGTTGCTGATTCCCGCTGCGGCGATGGCCGCCGGCGGCGAGGCAGTTCAACTCCAGTTTTCTAAGAAAGACTTCACTTATCTATTTGTTTCGCTGGGACTTTCGATCGTCGCGATTCTGGTGGGCTGGGCGCTTTCGGCGCACGTGCTGAAGCAGTCGCCCGGAAACGAAAAGATGCAGGCGGTTGGTCAGGCGATTGAGGACGGCGCTCGGGCATATCTCCGCCGGCAGATCAAGGCGATGATTCTTTTCATCGTGCTCCTGGCAATCGGCCTGGGATTCCTGGGCTACTACCGGCTGGGCGGGATGAAGATCAACGGCATTCCGATCTACTTGTGCCTTTCGCTGAGTTTCGTGCTGGGCGTTACGGCTTCGTACATCGCTGGATACATCGGAATGATCATGGCCGTGAAGGCCAATATGCGGGTAGCGAACGGCGCGCTGTCGAGTTATAAATCGGCTCTCGAAGTGGCATTCCGTTCAGGCGCAGTCGCGGGGTTGATCACTGTTGGAATGGGCCTGCTGGGCGCCACGCTGATCTTTCTGTTCGCCAAAGGCGAGGCGATGAAACTGCTGATCGGGTTCGGATTCGGCGGCTCCCTTGCGGCGCTGTTTATGCGCGTGGGCGGCGGCATCTACACCAAAGCCGCCGACGTTGGCGCGGACCTCGTTGGAAAAGTGGAAGCCGGCATACCTGAAGACGACCCTCGCAACGCCGCGACTATTGCCGACAACGTGGGCGACAACGTCGGCGACTGCGCTGGAATGGCGGCCGACGTGTTCGAATCGTACGAAGTGACGCTCGTGGCGGCGATCGTGCTCGGTGCGGCGACCGCGCCGCTGTTTGCGCCGGGAGACCCAACCTGGATGAAACTGATTCTGTTTGCGCTGATGGCGCGCGGCGTTGGAATCGTTGCCTCTATCGTCGGAATCTTTTTGGTGCGCGGAAACAACTCCGAAAAAACCGATCCGCTTTCTCCGATATCGCGCGGGTTCTGGGCGAGCGCAGGGCTCGCGATCGTTCTTACTTTCGGCCTTGCCGCGCTGATGATGCAAAACATTGATGTGAACGGCTATCGAAACACTGACGGCGAATTCGTTCACGTAAAGGAACTCACAAAAGGCGATCTGGATCGTGTTTCGGCTGTGCTGACTGCAGAACAGAAAATCAAATTCAGCCCGGAACATGCGAAAGATTTGGAGTATGAGCCGACCGCGAAAGAGATCATGGCGCAGCTCGCGAAAGAGCCGCCGGTAGACATCACCAACAATCAGCCTTTGAACATCACGCCTCCGATTCAAGAGTCGGAAATTGACTCATTGAGAAACAGTCCGCTCGCGGTGAGCACCATCGGCGGAGGAACGCCGATCTATAGCGCAGGACTTTTGTCGCAGGAGTTTTATGCCGCGCACATCACCACTAAACCGAGTCCCACCACCCCGAACGAAAAACCGAAATCCGGCTGGGCTGTGGTGCCTTCGTCGGTGATTGATCAAGCGAGCGACAGGTTCACCGTTGACCGAAAACTAAAAGCCACTTTCGGGTTTGATGAAGCCGGTCTGTTCTACATCGTAGTTTCGGGCGGCGCGAAGGACAACCTTCCAAACCCGGTGGAACTCAAAGGGATGCGGCTTCCAGGAGTAACATCCGAAAAGCCGAATGTGAACTCGATCGAGCGTCCGGTGGGCGTGCCCTCGGGAGTTGCGGTTAAAACGCAGTCGCGCGTGTTTTGGTGGTGGTTCGCCGTTGCCATCACGTTCGGCGTCCTCATGGCTTGGGTGATCGAACGGCTCACGAGTTATTTCGTGAGTTTCGAAAAGAAACCGGTCAAAGAGATTGCGATGACATCGAGCGCGGGTCCTGCGCCGATGATCATTCAAGGAATCGCGTATGGGATGGAGTCGAGCGTGTGGTCGCTTGTTGCGATTGTGGCCGCGCTGATTGCGCCGCTTTTCATCTTCCCTCCCGCGGTTTATGGCGGATTAACGCTCAGCTTTTATGGCATCGCGCTCGTGGGTTTGGGACTGCTCACGACCACCGGCTACATTCTTGCCATGGACACGTTTGGGCCGATCAGCGATAACGCACAGGGCGTGTACGAGATGTCGGGCGCGAAGCACGAAGAAGGCGCAAGAGCCGAAGGCACGATGAGCGGAAGCAAAGCGGTGCAGCGGCTTGATGCAGCTGGCAACACAACCAAAGCGCTCACAAAAGGGTTCGCTATTGCGACTGCGGTAGTGGCTGCGGTCGCACTGTTCCACTCATATATTGACGATGCGCACCTCGTTACAACTGGCCTCCGCGTAGATCTTCCGCAGATTTTCATCGGACTGTTGATCGGCGGCGCAACGCCGTTTCTGTTCAGTGCGTTTTCGATCAGCGCGGTTGGGCGGGCGAGTTTCGAACTGATTAACGAGGTCCGAAGGCAGTTTGCAGCCGATCCTGGAATCATGGCCGGCACGAGCAAGCCGAATTACGGCCGATGCGTGGAGATCGTTACCGCCGCAGCGCAGAAGGAGCTGATAGGGCCGGCGATTCTGGCGATCGCTTTTCCGGGGCTTGTCGCGTTTGGGCTGTCCATCGGCGCGGCGCCCACGATCATCAACGGTGTTGCATATCAACTCACAGGCGCGCAGGCGCTCGGCGGTTTCCTTGCCGGAGCGATCTTGAGCGGGCAGCTTTTGGCGGTGATGCTCGCCAACTCGGGCGGCGCTTGGGATAACGCCAAAAAGACGATCGAAGACGGAATGTATGGCGGCAAAGGCAGCGAGGCTCACAAAGCGGGCGTGGTGTGCGATACGGTCGGCGATCCTTTCAAAGACACGGCGGGCCCTGCGTTGAATCCGCTCATCAAGGTGATGAATCTGGTGTCGCTGCTGATCGCTTCGGTGATCATCACGCCGATGCCCACTTGGGTTTTGGGACTGATCGCAGGAATCTGCGCGCTGGCGATCGCGTTCGCCGTTTACTGGTCGAAACGCGGATCGTTCGGTCAGATGCTCGCGGCGCAATCGGGCGGCGAACCTGCCGGCAGCTGATGGGGATTCTGCTCGATAAGAACACGCGCGTTCTGGTGCAAGGAATCACCGGGCGTGAAGGCGGATTCCACGCATCGCAGATGATCGCGTACGGCACGGATGTCGTAGGCGGAGTTACGCCGGGCAAAGGCGGAACATCTTTCGAAGGCAGGCCGGTTTTCGACGACGTGCAAACCGCCGTGGATGCAACCGATGCGAATGCGACCGTAATTTTTGTGCCGGGACCTTTCGCTGCGGATGCGATTTTAGAAGCGGCGGATGCGAAGATTCCTTTTATCTGCGCGATTACGGAAGGCATTCCGCAGCACGACATGGTTCCCGTCGTCAACCGTTTGAACGAATCGGGAACATCGCGGCTCTTGGGTCCAAACTGTCCCGGTGCGATCACTCCCGGCGAGTGCAAAATCGGAATCATGCCCGGCGATATTTTTGCAAGAGGCAGCGTTGGATTGGTTTCACGCAGCGGCACGCTGACCTATGAGATTGTGCACGAACTCACCAAAGCAGGAATCGGCCAGAGTTCGTGCATCGGAATCGGCGGCGATCCGGTGTTGGGAACGCGGTTCATTGATATTCTTCCGTTGTTCGAAGCGGATGATGAAACGAAGGCTGTGGTGATGATCGGCGAAATCGGCGGAAGCGACGAAGAGGCTGCGGCGGAGTTTATCGCGACGATGACAAAGCCGGTGGTGGCTTTCATCAGCGGACGGACGGCGCCCCCCGGAAAACGGATGGGACATGCAGGGGCCATCATCAGCGGCGGAGTGGGCGGGCCCGATTCGAAAGTGTCGGCTCTGCAAGCGGCCGGCGCGGCGGTTGCCGATACCACCACGCAGATTCCGGGGCTGGTTGCCCAAAGACTCGGCTAAGATTTAGGGTTCTGTTTGCCGAGAACCTGCGCTATACTTAGGATCGTGCAGGATGTGGAATCTTCCCGCGCGGAATGCCTGGGAGAGGCGTTCGCGCAACTGATGCGAGTGCATCTGAATGAAGCGATCGTGAATTCGCTCACCGCTTCGCAGGTCACTTTTCCTCAGTTTGAAACTTTGAAGTTTATTGACCGACACCCGATGTCAACAGTCGGCGACCTTTCGGAAGGGCTGCAAATCAGTTATCCGAGTGCGACGAACATGGTGATTCGTCTGCACAAAAAAGGACTGCTGATGAAGCGTGGAACCCGCGCCGATCGGCGCATCGTAAGATTGGGTCTGACGAACACGGGCAAAGAGTTGGTGAACGCGGTTACGGCCGAACGAACTGAAATGTTGACGAAAGTGCTGCAAAAAATGAGCCCGACAGAACGTGCCGGATTGATTAACGGATTGGAGCGGTTCCTTCAATCGGCCGTGGAAGTTGGAGTTTTGCATCCGGAAACGGCAAAAGACAGTTCGCACGGTTTGGCGGAACATGGTCAAATGTCTTAGGTTTGGAGCTGCGCAGTGAAAACAGTTTATTTCGATAACGCCGCCTCGACACGCACCGATCCGCGCGTTTTGGAAGCGATGCTTCCCTACTTTTGCGAATGTTATGCAAATCCGAGTGCGCTGCATTCGCCCGCTCAGCGTGCGCGTGCCGAGATCGAAAAATCGCGTGAGAAGATCGCGGAGTATCTCGGCGCGCAAGACGCTTCGGAAATCATTTTCACAAGCGGCGCGACCGAAGCGAACAACACCGTCATCAACGCGTTCTCCGGCCAGATGCTCGTATCGGCGATCGAACACCCTTCGGTGCTGAACACAGCGACGGCGACCCAACGCGCACATCTGATTCCCGTTGACGAAAGCGGTCTTGTGAGAATGGACATCTATGCGCAGATGCTCGAGGAGGTGCGCCCGCAACTGGTGAGCGTGATGCTCGTGAATAACGAAATCGGCACCGTGCAGGATATTGACACGATTGGAAAAATGGCGCACGACGCCGGCGCGCGGTTTCACACCGACCTGACGCAGGGTGTGGGCAAATGCAAAATGGATTTGGCGATGAGACCGGTTGATTACGCCACGATGTCGGGACACAAGTTTTATGCGCCGAAAGGCGTGGGCGCTCTTTGGGTTCGCGATGGAGCGCCGTTCCACAAGTTTCAGCATGGCGGCACACACGAAAATTTTCGCCGCGCCGGAACGCTGAACGCGCCCGGAATCATCGGTTTGGGAAAGGCGATTGAGATTCTTGAATCGGATGCGGAAGAAGATAACGCCAGGGCGAAAGCGATTCGGGAGCGTCTTCTCGACCGGCTGTTTCAGCTGCCCGATGTGCGTCTGAACGGCCATCCATCTGGAGTGCCTCACATTTTGAGCGTGAGTTTTCACCGCACCGAGGGCGAGTCGGTGATCATCAACCTTGATTCCAAAGGGATCTGCTGCACGGCGGGGTCGGCATGCTCATCGGGAATGCACCTGAAAAGCCAGGTGCTCACCGCGATCGGGCTTCCCGACGACTGGCTGCGAGGCACGGTTCGGTTGAGCATCGGCAGGTTCAATACGCTCGAGGAGGCGGATCTGGCCGCCGAGGCGTTGGTTCAGGCCGTTTCGGAAGTCAGAAACCTTGCCGGGTTCGCGGCAGGCTGATCGGGTATCGGCAGGACTCTATGCCTGGTTTTGGGCTTTGGGGAACCTTCCGGCCCGATTTTTGCGTCATAATGGGCGGCGCGGCTCCCAAAAGGTGACTTTTTCCCCGGACATTTGCCTGGCAGTATTGTCAAATTCGAAAAAGTTTGCTACTGTAAATAAGACTGTGAGAAGGTTCGGTCTGGCAACCAAGCGAAGCCCCTTTTTGGCGCCCCGCCGCTTGTCTGTTAGACGCATTAGTACGAAAGTGCCGCCACGCGGGCCCTCTCGCGCGTCGTAATAGATAGAGAAGGGGCCGGCCCGGAACTGCCGGGGCGGGCTTCTTTAGAAAGCATGGAAAGACGAATGACCGTAAACACCGTATTACCGCCGGTCACCGAAGAGGTGCTCGAGGATGAACTTCTGGAGGTAGAGCTCGAGGAAGCAGAGGAAGAGCTCGAACCAGAGGCCGAAGCGCCACCGCCGGATGACTCAGAAGAGTTGGAGATGTGGATGCGCCAAACCCGGCGCGCCCAGTTGCTCACGCCCGAGCAGGAGGTTTCTCTTGCGCGGCGCGTCCAGGCGGGTGATGACCATGCGAAGCGGATTCTGATCGAATCCAACCTAAGGCTGGTGGTCAGCATCGCCAAAAAGTACAACGCGCGGGGAATTCCGCTTGCCGACTTGATTCAGGAAGGCAACCTCGGCCTCATCCGCGCGGTCGAAAAGTTCGACTGGCGGAAAGGTTTCCGATTCAGCACGTATGCGACGTGGTGGATTCGCAGGGCGATCGCCCGCGCAATCATCAACCAAGGGCGCACGATCCGAATTCCGGTTTATGTGGCCGAACTGATCAACAAAGTGGTGAAAACGCAAAGCAGGCTTCAGCAGGAGCTTCAACGCGAGCCTACCGAAGAGGAGATCGCCGAAGAAGTGCAGATGCCCGTGGAGCGCGTCCGCGAAATGCTTCGCGTTTCAGCAGAGCCGTTGAGCCTCGAAACGCCGGTCGGAGAAAAGGACAATTCAGCCCTCGGCGATTTCGTGCCCAACAAAACGATGCCGGAACCGACCGAAGTGACGCACGACATGATCAAGCGACAGGAGATTGACTCGATTCTGGGTCGCCTTACATCCCGCGAACGGGATGTCGTTCGGCTTCGGTTTGGGTTGGACGACGGCCGCCCCAGGACGCTGGAAGAGGTCGGCGCGGCGTTGAACGTAACTCGTGAACGCGTCCGGCAGATCGAACTGCGCGCGATGAAAAAACTTCGCCACATCGGCGACAAACTTAATCAACTCGGAGTGAAACTGCATTTCACAGTGTAATGTGAATGTCATTGCAAAAAGCCCGGGTTGCGAAAGTAACCCGGGCTTTTTGCTTTTTGGAGAAATGAATCATGGAGATATTGGAGAAATCGGAAGCGATCGGCATCCTTCCTGTGAAGGATGGAGACAAGAAACCGATCACGGTTATCGGCACTTGCACGATCCGCGAGGGGCTCGATGCGGCATGTCTGGAGCAGGCGCAAAACAGCGCAGGCGCGCCGGGCGTGCATCGCTTTGTGCTCAATCCTGACGCGCACCTGGGACACGGTGCGCCGATTGGCAGCGTGCTTGCTTCGCCCACGCACATCTATCCTGGTCCCGTCGGCGTGGACATCAAATGTTCGATGAGCCTTTTGCAGACCGACCTTCCGATCGGCGAGATTCAAGATAGGAGCGTGCGCAGAGCGTTGATAAACGCCGTTTGCGACCGGATTCCGACGGGTCCTGGCCGTGGTCAAAGAACCGTCAAAAAGCCACGCCGCGTTGATGTGGAGACGGGAAAGCGCGCGCTGATCGAGGGCGCTTCCGCGCAGGTGTGCGAGTCGCTCGGAATTCCGGCGGCTTGGGCTGCGCGTTGCGAGGATTCGCACCATCTTGGACACGACGACACCCAAGACGCGCTGGCAGAGAGGCTTGAAACGTTGACTGAGGCCGGAACGTTCCGCAACTTGGCCGACAAAATCGGTCAACTTGGATCGTACGGCGGAGGAAACCATTTCGGCGAGTGCGAGAATGTGGAGTTCGCTCCGGGCGCGGAGTCAACTGCCGAGGCGTTCGGAATGAAGCAGAACTACGCCGCGTTCTTGTCGCATTGTGGATCGCGCGGATTGGGAAACATTCTGGCGCAGAATCAGTTTCGCTTGCTGCAGTCGCAGTTCGAAAAGTGGGATACGCCGTTTCCCGGCGGTGATAAGCATCTTGTTTATGCGCCGTTGGGAACGCCGGAGGCCGATGCATACATTGACGATATGGCACTCGGCGCAAACTTTGCGACGGTGAACCATCTGTTGATCAACGCGCTGGTTTTGGAGGCGTTTCAGGAGGTGTTTCCCGGAACGCAAGGATGGCTGGTGTATTTCATCAGCCACAACATCGCGCGCAAAGAGGTTGTTGACGAAACGAAGATGTGGGTGCATCGCAAAGGCGCGACGCGCGCGTTTCCGCGCGGGCACCACGCGCTCAAAGCAACCCCGTTTTTTGAGACGGGACATCCGATCCTTCTTCCGGGCAATCCGGTTGCAGGTTCGGTGGTGATGGCGGCAGAGCCGGGCGCCGAGATTTCGTGCTTCAGCGTGAATCACGGAGCCGGACGGACGCTCGGACGCAAAAACGCCATCCGCACGCTCGATCAGCGCGCGGTTGATGCGGAACTGCTCGACAACGACGTTCTGTCGAACTGCCGCGCATACCCGCTTGATGAGGCGCCTGCGGCTTACAAAGATTTCGCCGAAGTTGTGCGCTCGGTGGAACTCGCGGGACTTGCCAAGCCGGTTGCAAATCTGAAGGCAAAGTTCGTGATCAAAGATGCGGGCGCAGCGGATGATTGATGAACGCAGATCGGTCGCCCGCGCGATTCTGATCTCGCCAAGTCAGAAGATTCTTCTGATTCGGATCCGCAGGCCGGAATCGAACGATCCGTTATGGATCACTCCTGGTGGACGGCTGGCCGATGGCGAAAGCGACGAGGCCGGCCTTTCGCGGGAGCTGTTCGAGGAGCTGGGGCTCGAGCAGTTCTCGATCGGGCCGCTGGTGTGCGTTCAAGACCACACGTTCGTGTGGGGAAAGACGCGCGTGCGCCAGGTCGAGAGGTTTTATGTGGTGCAGACCGAGGAGTTCGATCCTCGAATGTCCGACGAGGTGGAGCAGGAGATGGTCGAAGAGTTTCGGTGGCGGACGGTTGATGAGATCGCGGCATCGGGCGAAGTTTTTGCGCCCCGCTCGCTTGGGCAGATCGTTCAAAAGTTCTTGAAGGACGGCCCTCCGGATCGGCCCGTTGAGATCGAGGTTTTGGTTGACTGAATCGCCGAAATGGTGGGCCCGGCTGGGATCGAACCAGCGACCAAGCGGTTATGAGCCGCCCGCTCTGACCTCTGAGCTACGGGCCCCTTAGGGTTCGAGTCAGAATACCAGGCAGAATTCTGAGAACGACCTTGCAAGGCCAGCCGTCCGAACCCGTGGGTGACCCAGTGAGTCCCGAAGAGCGTCAAAAAGGAAGCATGACTTCGGAAGCGGCGGAGATCGCCAACATTCCGTTCGATGAGGAGACGGCGCTTGTGCGCCGGTGCCTGGCGGGCGATGCCGCCGCATTCGATCGGCTTTATGCCAGGTATCGAGACAAGGTTTATGTTCTTGCGATGGGGATTCTGATGAACCCGGATGACGCGGCGGATGCAGTTCAGGAGACGTTTTCTTTGGCGTATCGCAACCTGCCGAAGTTTCGTGCAAAAAGCCGGTTCGGAACTTGGCTGTTTAGGATCGCGGTGAATTCGGCGATTCAGTTCTCGCGGAGGCATAAGTACCGCTCGCGGCTTACGAGTTTGGACGACGCGGCGGCCGTGCCCGCTCCCGGCGGCGATGAGCGGAATTTTGATGAAGGCGCGCTGCGTGCGGCGATGGCCTGCCTGAAGCCCGAAGACCGCGCTGTGCTCACGCTGTTTTATTGGGAGGGGCTGCCGCTGGAAGAGATCGGCGAGTCGCTCGGGTGCGCTCCCAACGCCGCAAAAACTCGGTTGTATCGCGCGCGGGAGCGGCTGCGCTCTCAGCTGCGCAAGGAATCCGCTTCGCCATGAAAATTGACCGGGACACCGACGAACTTTTGTGGGCGGCTGCGGAATCGCCCGACGATTCGGTGCGTGAGCAGTTTGCAAAACGGTATCCGCATTTGCGGGCCGAACTGGCAACGCGCCGAACGATGGTTCAAGTGCTTCGGCAATCAAAACCGAACGCGAACCTAAATTTGGCGGAACGGTATCTGCCGAGCGCACGAAATGAGAGGCGCGCATTTCCGCGGCTGGCATGGATCGGCGCGGGCTCAGTTTTGCTGGTCGGTTTGGCGTTTGGAAGTTTTGCCGTTGTGCGATATTTCGGTGTGAAACCGCGCGAAGAAAAGTCTGTTGTGAGCGCGCCGCTTCCCGCACCGGAACTGAAACCAAGACCGGTTATCGAAGCGAGCGATAGCGGGGAGATGAAAAGCATTGTGCCCCCGGTGAACGAACGCGGCACCGCGCCCAGGCCCGATGAATCCAACCCCGCGAACAAACCGATTGAACTGCCCACCAAAAGTTTACGTTTGATGCGCGCGCTGGATTTGATTTCCAAACAGAGCGGACTCGCATTCACCGTGCTTCCCGATGTCAAAGATCAGGCGCTCGAGTTGGGAGATGCCGGTGCACTGGGCCCGACGGTTACACTTTCGCTGCAAGAGGCTGTGGATCTGATCGAGCGGTGCGCGAGCGTGCGGATTTTAGATAACGGCACCGAGGGATATCTGGTTTTGCCGATGGACAAAGTGACGAACGCACCGGATACGAGCGCGAATGAGTCTGGCGGGATGCCGTCGGTCTCGCGCGGCGGATGACGGAGCGGTTAGGTAATATCAAGGTTCGGCTCGCCTTCGGCGCGGAAGGCAATCCCTATTATCAGGAGTGAAAGTGGCGGAGAAACGCGTTTATCTTTTCAACGAAGGCTCTTCTGAAATGCGCGATCTTTTGGGAGGGAAAGGCGCGAACCTTGCGGAGATGACCCGATTGGGTCTTCCTGTGCCGCCCGGATTTACGATTACAACCGACGTGTGCCGCGAGTTTTATGCCGAAGGCGGGCGCACGCCGCACGGACTTCAAGACGAAGTCGCGAATGCGATGAGCCGAATTGAACGCGACTTGGGAAAGAAGTTCGGCGATGAAAAGAATCCACTGCTTGTTTCCGTAAGATCGGGTGCAAAGTTCAGCATGCCCGGAATGATGGACACGATTCTCAACCTTGGGTTGAACCGCAAAACGATCGAGGGCATGATTGCCGCAACCAAGAATGAGCGGTTTGTTTGGGATGCGAACCGGCGGTTTATTATGATGTTCTCGGACGTTGTGCTTGGCGTTCCGAAGACTCACTTCGAGAAGATTTTGGATGACTTTAAACGCGAGAAAGGAGTGCGGCTGGATACCGAACTTTCGGCTGACGATCTTGAAACCGTCTGCAATTTGTATCTTGCGCACGTGCAAACAGAAGCGGGCAGAGGGTTTCCAGGCGACCCTCATGAACAGCTGGCGTTGGCGATTGACGCGGTGTTTCGCAGCTGGCACAACGACCGCGCGATTGTGTATCGCGCAACGGAGAAGATTCCCGATGACATCGGCACTGCCGTGAACGTGCAGGCGATGGTATATGGAAATATGGGCGACGATTCCGGCACTGGAGTGGCGTTTACGCGCGATCCGGCCACCGGCGAAAAAGTTTTGTACGGCGAATACCTTGTGAACGCACAAGGCGAAGACGTGGTTGCGGGAATCCGCACGCCCGAACCGATCGCCAACATGCAGCAGCAGTTCCCTTCTCTTTACAGCGAGTTCGTTGCGATTTGCGACCGGCTTGAACAACATTACCGCGATATGATGGACGTGGAGTTCACATTCGAACGCGGCAGACTGTTTATGCTGCAATGCCGCGTTGGAAAGCGCACGGGTCCTGCGGCGGTCAGAGCGGCCGTCGAGATGGCGAATGAAGGTTTGATTACAACCGAAACCGCCGTGCTGCGCGTGAGCGCTCCGCAGCTGGACCAGCTGCTGCATCCGCGCATTGACGAATCCTATTTGCAAAGCAACGGAATCCAGCCGATTGCGGTCGGCTTGGCGGCATCGCCGGGTGCGGCGGTCGGCCAGGTGGTTTTCGATGCGGACAAAGCGATGGAGTGGGGCCGCGATGGAAAGCGGGTGATTTTGGTCCGCGACGAAACGAACCCCGACGACGTGCACGGCATGCTCGCATCGCAAGGAATTTTGACCGCAAGAGGTGGAAAAACTTCGCACGCTGCGGTTGTGGCGCGCGGATTTGGGATTCCGTGCGTTGCAGGGTGCGAAGGGATCAAAGTGGATGTCGAAACCCGGATGTTCAGCGCTTCGAATGCGGTTGTTCGCGAAGGAGCGTGGATCACGATTGACGGACAAACGGGCAGCGTTTATAACGCAAAGATTCCGCTGATTGATCCGGTTGTGAGCGGCGAATTTGAAACGTTGATGGGATGGTGCGATCAGCACCGAACTTTGGGTGTGCGCGCCAACGCCGATAACCCGCGCGACGCTTCGCAGGCCATGACGTTCGGGGCCGAAGGCATCGGTTTGTGCCGCACCGAACATATGTTTTTCGAGCGGGACCGCCTTCCCATCGTGCAGTCCATGATTCTGGCGGAAACCGAAGAAGATCGCGAACTGGCGCTCGACAAGCTTTTGGGAATGCAGCAGCGCGACTTCGAAGGGATTTTCGAGGCGATGCAGGGCGCTCCGGTGACCATAAGATTGATTGATCCGCCGCTGCACGAGTTTCTTCCTGCATATGATGAACTGCTGAAACAGGTTGTGGAACTGCGTGTTGCGGTGAACACCCTTGGTGCCGAAGCGATCAAAACAGTGTTGGAAGAAAAAGAGCGGCTGTTGAAAACCGTGGACGGCATGCGGGAATCAAACCCGATGCTGGGTTTGCGCGGCGTTCGGCTTTCGATTTTGTATCCCGGAATTGTGGCGATGCAAACCCGCGCGATTCTGCAAGCGGCAGTGCGGTCGCACCGGCGCGGAATCGAAGCGAAGCCGGAAATCATGATCCCGTTGGTGGGACACGTGAACGAACTGAAAACGGTTCGGGCGGCGCTTGAAGCGGTGGCTGAATCGGTGGTTTCGGAAGCCGGCGTTCCGATTCCTTATAAGTTCGGAACGATGATCGAACTGCCGCGGGCATGCCTCACCGCCGAGAAAATTGCCCAGCACGCAGAGTTTTTCAGCTTTGGAACGAACGACCTTACGCAGACGACGTTCGGATTCAGCCGCGATGATGCCGAAGGCAAGTTTTTGCAGCGTTACGTTCAGATGCGGATTTTGGACAGCAACCCGTTTGAGACGTTGGACGTGAACGGAGTAGGCGGCTTGATGCGCATGTGCGTGGAAAAAGCGAAAAGTGCGAATCCCGCAATCAAACTGGGCATTTGCGGAGAACATGGCGGCGATCCAGATTCGATTGCGTTTTGCCATGAACTCGGCCTGGATTATGTGAGCTGCTCTCCGTTCCGTGTGCCGATCGCCAGACTTTCGGCTGCACAGGCGGCACTCAAAGACCGTGTGAAGGTCGCCGTAGATAAATAGAGTTATCTTAGGATGATCGCCGTGCGCAATTCGCCCGATTTGTGATGCGTCTTGGCCGGAACGTGCACCAAACAGTCCGCCTGCATCAGCGATTGCACACCGAATGAGGCCTGTTCGCCATGAATGACCGCCTCGCCGTCTTGCAAGACGCAGCGAAAGAACTCATCGCGGTTTCCGGTTGCAACATCGCCCCTTAGTGCGATTGTGCAGCGCGGGTGCGGACGGTTCTGCCCAAGCATCGCCTCGAGCGCCGCGCGCACAAACAGGTGTGCGCAAACGAATGCACTCGCGGGGTTGCCGGGCAGACAGACGATATCCGCGTTTCCTATCGTTCCAAAAAGCACCGGCTTGCCGGGTTTGAGCGAAACTTTGTGAAAATGCACTACGCCGAGTTTTTCGACGACAGACGGCAGATAATCGCGGTCGCCCACCGAAACGCCGCCCGCGGTTACGATGAGGTCGTTTTGTTCGCTTGCGGCTTGCAACGCTTCTTGCAGCGCATGGAAAGAATCTCTTACGATTCGCGATTCGCTCACCTCGCCGCCGAAGATCTGAACCAGCGCGCAAAGCATGGGTGCATTGGAATCGTAGATTTGCGAATCGGAAGCGGAACTTCCTGGGCGCACAATTTCGTCGCCGGTCGAAAACACCGCAGTTTTGGGCTTTCGAACGCACACAAGTTTTTGAAAGTGTTGTGAAGCCGCGCAGGCGATTGTGCCTGGGCCAACAACGTCGCCTGGCATCGCAAGGAGACCTCCGGTACGGAATTCTGTTCCCTGCTTTCGGACATTTTCACCCGGAGTCAGCGAAGCGCGCAGCACGATCGTTTTGTCGTGGACGTCAACATTTTCCTGCATCGCTGCGGCGGCGCATGAGCGCGGCAGATATCCACCCGTGAAAACCCGCGCGGACTCGCCTGGGCCGAAAGTTTGAGTCGGCAAATCGCCTGCGGCGATCGTCCCGGCGATGCGCAGGGTTGTTCCTGCCGCCAGATCTTGATGATGAAACACCGCGTAGCCGTCTACGGCGCTGTTATCAAACTTTGGAGAATCGAACTGCGCGATGACAGGCGCCGCAAGACACCTGCCGACTGCTGCATCCAGCTCGACCGTTTCGGTTTCCGATACAGTTTTCGAACGTGAACGAATGATCTCCAGAGCCTGCTGATAAGCGATCAACGTCATACGATTCGAATCATCCCCGCGATGCGATGCCAAGAGGCGGGCATGACGCTGCTCGACTCGCTTCTTAGAAAGGTTGTGCCCGATTCTGCCGATGCGATGAATGTGAGCGGAGACCCGCGCACTCCTTGAAACTCCAGCCAAGATCCCCCCGCATCGTGAGCAAGAAGAACGCGCTGACCTTGGATGCGCATGGGCCATTGAGTTTGAAAAGGAAAAAGTTCCAGCGAAACGTTTTCGGTTCGGCGCGAAAGTTTGTATCGCACTTCGAGCATCACCGCCCGCTCGAAATGATCGGGATACAGTTTGAGCGCCCATTCGGCGTGCTGGTTTTTTCCAACAAGTTCCGCTTGCAGTGTGGTGGCTTTTTTGAATGCGCTCCACAACGGCATTACCGCCGAACCGATTCTCAGCTGCGCAAGCTGCCGCAAAATGCCCAAATCTACGCGCGCTCTCTCGTCCGAAACCAAAGCCATTCCCAAATCAAGATCGGTTTCACGCGCGGTGATGCGCAAAGAGCGATTGGCTATTGACACCATGCGACGACTTGCCACAACGCTGGCAACAACCCGGTCATCGGGCCGCGCCGGACGATGCCGCAGCGTGAACCCTTCGTGCTTTGCCGTTCGGCCCGCATATTCCAGTTCGATTGCGAACGGGCTGACCGCGCGGCGCTGACCGGCGATCGTCCAGCCGATTTCGATCCGTTCACCCACCCTTAACGGGCCAAACTGCTGTTCCTGTTTGTGCTCTTCGAAAAGTTTATGACTGCTTCCGATAAATCTGATGGCGGCGCGCTCGATCGTTTCCGACCCTTCGTTCACCAGTTCTGCAATCAGTTGGAACGGTTCATCGAGTTTCGTGAACGGATACGTATCGCGGACGCTGCGAATGACGACGCGCGGCCCAACCGGCAGAAGCGACACTTTTGAAATGCCGATTTGCGAGCCGCGTTTGCATCGAAGCTGCACGATGACGCGGTCGGAATTCGCAACGAATTCACCTTCGGAATCGGGGATCTGCTCCGACTTTTCATCCAAAAGACGGATTTCGAACTCTCCGGCAAGCCGGATTTGCGTGGCGATTCGATAACGCGCGCCTGCTTTTGCGGCAATCGGCATGCTGCGCACGGCGGCATCCGAACTTTCTCCTGCAAGGAGCAGCATTCGGCTGTTGGCGGTCGAGACGAGCGAAACGCCGTTGGGAGTGGCTTCCCAATGTTGAAGTCCGGCATGAAAGTCTCCGTTTTCAAGCATCTCGTTCACGGCATCGGCTCGAACGGGCTGATCTCTTCTGCCGGGAGTCCGAAAAACGTGCGAATGCGAGCGACGATTCGCTGCGCGGCTTTTCCATCACCGTACGGGTTTCTGGCAGTTGACATTTTTGAATAGTACGTTTCATCACCCAACAGTTTGGAGGCTTGCTCAAAAATCTTGTTTTCATCGGAACCCACAAGCACCGCGTTGCCGGCTTCGATGCCTTCCGGTCTTTCGGTTTCTTCGCGCAAAACGAGCACGGGCTTTCCCAGTGCGGGCGCTTCTTCTTGAATGCCGCCGGAATCTGTGAGAATCAGATGTGCGGAGCGCATAAGGTTTGCAAACGGGCCGTATTCGGGCGGCTCGATGAGACTTACGCGCGGATCGTTTTGGAATGCCGCCCTCAACACCTCGCGCACGATCGGATTCGGATGCATGGGAAGCACCACGTGCACATCGGAAAACGTTTCCAAAATGCGATGAATCGCGCGGCAGATTCTTTTTTGCGGTTCGCCCCAGTTTTCTCTTCGATGCGTGGTGACCAGCATCATCCGTCCTTTGCAGGGTTCGTTTTGCGCCGGGCCGCGCGTTGTTTCCAACAATGCGTCAATCGCCGTGTTGCCGGTAATCAAGACGGAATCTTTTGGTGCGCCTTCGCGCAAAAGGTTTTTGGCCGCCGACGCGGTGGGCGGAAAGTGCAGTTTGGCAAACAGCCCAACCGCGCGGCGATTGAACTCTTCGGGGAAGGGCGCGTCAATGGTGGGGGTTCGAAGTCCGGCCTCGACGTGAGCAAACGGAATTTTTGCATAAAACGCGGTTAGGCCTGCACAAAACGTGGTAGTTGTGTCGCCCTGCGCGATCACCATATCGGGCTGTTGATTTTGAACCGCGTGTTCGAACCTCTGCAGGATGTTTGCGGTCATTTCGGCCAGCGGCTGCCCGTGTTTCATCACCTCGAGATTGAGATGGGCCCTGATGTTAAACTGATGAAACACCTGCTCGAGGATTTCGCGATGCTGTCCGCTCGCAATCACCACCGTTTGGATATCGGAATGTTTTTTCAGTTCCAATATCACCGGGGCCATTTTGATCGCGTCGGGCCGGGTGCCGCAGACTGCGAATAAACGGGGATTCATGCCGAAGGTCATTAGATTACTCCAGGCTGGCCAAACCTGCCAAGATTATCAGCATGAAAGCGCTCATCCTGGCGGGCGGAACGGGGTCGCGGCTTCGGCCGATCACGCACAGCATCGCCAAACAGTTGATTCCGGTAGCCAACAAGCCGGTGATCGAATTCGGCATCGAGGCGATTTTGGAAACCGGAATCAGCGATTTTGGAATCATCGTGGGCGATGCGCGTTCGGAGATCGAATCGCACTTGGGCGACGGTTCAAAATGGGGTGCTTCTTTTACTTACATACCCCAGTCCGCTCCGCTCGGCTTGGCTCACGCCGTAAAGACCGCTCGGCCGTATCTTCGAGATGAAAAATTCATCATGTATCTGGGCGACAACCTGATCAAAGGCGGCGTGAAAGAACTGGTTGACGATTTTCGAAAAGGGCAGTGCGACGCATCAATTCTGCTCACAAAGGCTCCAAATCCAGAGCAGTTTGGAGTGGCCGAACTGCAAGGCGACCGGGTGGTGCGGCTCGAAGAAAAACCGAAAAACCCAAAGTCCGATCTCGCGCTGGTGGGCGTGTATCTGTTCACACCGATCGTGTTCGACGCGATCGAGACTCTTCAGCCCAGCTTTCGCGGCGAATATGAGATCACTGACGCGATTCAAACCTTGATCAATTGGAACAAGCGGGTGCGATATGAAATCGTAACGGGCTGGTGGAAAGACACCGGCACAGTGCAAGCGATGCTCGAAGCCAACCGGTTGATTTTGCAGACGATGTCGCACAAACAGTCAGGAACCATCACCAATTCGCGCATTCAAGGCGAGGTTTCAATCGGCACCGGATCGCACCTGATCAATTCGGTGGTCATCGGTCCGGCGATCATCGGTCAAAACTGCAAAATAGAAAACTGCACGATCGGCCCGTTCGCGGCGGTAGGCTCAGAATGCCGGATCACAGGCATCGAAGCAAGCGACAGCATCGTGATGAACGGGTGCGAACTGCGCGGCCACGGCTTGCATCTAACTTCAAGCCTGCTGGGGCGGAACGTTTCGCTTCAAGCCGAAGGCGCGCCCAAACGGACGATGAACCTGGTGCTGGGCGACAATTCGAGCCTCACCGTTTCTTGACGGTCGGTTTTTGAGGCTTGGCGGGTTCGAGTTTCGCGGCGGCAAGGTGCGCTTCCACCATGTCCGAAATTGTGCAAACCTTGATGCCTTTCGCCTTGAGCTTCGGCAGCGCCAAAACCAGCGCTTTGGTTGTGCTTTCCACAAAACTGTGACACAAAAAAATCGAACCCGGCTTGGCGGCCATGATGAGCGAAAGCACTTTGTCTACGCTTGGCCGAGGAAACTGCGCATCGGCGGCTGTGCAGTTCCACATAATGTCCCGAAATCCAAGTTCTTCTGCGATTTTGTCAACTTTTGCGTTGCGCGCTCCATACGGCGGGCGAAAATACGGGCGCGTGGTGCTTCCTGTCGCATCGTGCACCATTTTTTCCACTCCCAAAAACTCATCACGGATTTTTGCATCGCTCGACTTGCTGAGCCACGGGTGCGTTACGGTGTGGTTCCCAAACTCATGGCCTTCTGCCGCGATTCGGCGAAGCATTTCAGAGTGCGTCCGCGCAAAGGAACCGCAGATGAAAAACGTCATGTGAAAACCGTTCTTTTTCAGCTCGTCCAGTACCGGCGCAAGATTGCCCATGGTTTCGACATCCATCGTAATGGCGATCATCTTCGGCGTGTGAGCGGCCGGAAAGCTGAACGTGCCCCGGTTTTTTGCGAGGGAATAGCCAGGGTGACGGTTTGAAACTTCCCTTCCCGCATTAAGCGGAAAAGGCGATTTTGCCGGCATTGCTGCCCGCAGCGATCCGATTTCGCCGCGCAGCTGGCGCGAAAGAGTCGAACCTGGAACCACCGGCTTGCCGCATCCCACAGCAATGAGGATCGAAAGTACTGCGGCGAACGCCAACCTGCACATGGCAAACATTATACATTCTCTGGCCCGCGATTTTACTGGGTTGAACAACGGGCGACAGTTTTGACTGCATAATTGATGCATCTATGGTCTGGGCCGCACTTTTTGCAACATTCGTTCCACCGCAAGGGCTTGAATTCCGCGATAACCATCTCATCAATCCTAACCGGCTGCTGATTCGGTATCAAGATTCGGTTTCACCTGCCGGCATCGCCGCACTCAATTCGCAGCACGGCGCATCGCTTTACAAAGACCTTCGACAGATTCATTGGGAGATTGTTGATGTGCCGCGAGCAAGAGTGGATGCGATCCGACGTTCGTTTTTGCAGGATGTGCGCGTGCTGCGCGCCGACTATGACACGGCGAGGAAATGCGCCTATGTGCCCAACGACCCTTTGTGGAATCAGCAGTGGGATATGCGCGCCATAAAAACCGATACCGCCTGGGATCTCAGCCTCGGCTCTTCTGCGGCCACCGTGGCGATTATGGATACGGGCGTGATGCTCAACCACCCCGATCTGGCCGCAAACATCTGGGTGAACACAGGCGAAATTCCCGGAAACGGAATTGACGACGACGGAAACGGTTATGTGGACGACGTGAACGGTTACGATTTCGCTTACAACGATCCGAATCCTGACGATCAGTATGGGCACGGAACGGCCTGCGCGGGACTCGCCGCGGCGGTCGGCGACAACGCAATCGGACTATCCGGCGTCGCTCCCCGCGCAAAAATCGCAGCGATCAAAGCCGCGCGCGATGACGGATATTTTTACGATTCCGCAAACGTCCCGGCGTTTTTATATTGCGCCGATATGCACATTGATGTAATTTCGATGAGTTTTTTCAGCGATCAAGTAACTCCTGCGGAGCGCGACGCCGTGGATTACGCTTGGGCGCATAACGTAACGCTGGTGGCCGCATCGGGCAACTCCAACAGCGCGTTTCCTTATTATCCGGCGGCCTATGACAATGTGATTTCGGTTGCCGCCACCGATGGCTCGAACAACAAATCCTGGTTTTCTGACTTCGGCACGTGGGTTTCGGTCGCCGCGCCGGGCGAAGGTCTTACCACTACGACAAACGACGGAGGATACACCGGCGGATTCGCAGGAACTTCGGGAGCGTGCCCGCACGTCGCCGGCCTTGCGGCGCTATTGAAAGGAGCCAACCCGTCGGCAACCAACGCGCAAATCCGCGCGGCGATCGAAGACGGCGCAACGACCCTGATTCAAAACCCGTACGGACAGTACACACGCTACGGCCTTGTGAATTCACAAGATTCGATGCAGCGCGTTTTGGGAATGAGATCGGGTTCGAAACCGGCGGTGCTTCAGTTTGTCGAACCCGTCGGCGGACCGCAAAAACTTTTCTTCGCTCCAGCGAACTCTACCGGAGTTTTGGCAGGCGGGCTCGGATTTGAAAAACCGAACGTTTGCGCGGCAACCTATAACGGAAAACCGATCGGGATATCCAATCAGACCCGAAGGTCGTTTACCGCTTCCGTAGCCACAGATCAAACCGGAACGCTTGCGTTCAGCGTAAACGGACAAAACATCGGTGCAATCACATTCGAAAAAGCGATTGACACCATTTATGCGCCGACCGACGCAAGCACCAACGGCGACGGCACTCCGGTGCTGAGCGGAGGGTTTTTCCAACTTTATCGCGCCGACGGCAGCTCGCTCACGTGCACCGCGCGTTCCGGCCCCGAGATTTATGTGGAACTTCCGATTCGCAAAATCAAACAGAAAACGTTTTCACGCTTAGAAATCGAAATCACGCGTTCGTATGCCAATTCGGCTGGCGGAACTGAAACCGTGTATCTTTATGACTGGAGCGCTTGGAGCTACCCCTATGGGCCGTTCAATCCGATTGGAACCGCCTCAATCACCGGCAGCGGCACGTTCACCTCGAACTATGTGATCAGTTCGAACCCTACCAGGTATCTCGATCCCGAAGGCACCATTTATGCGATCGTAGACGCCACAGGAGTGCACAACAACTCGACCATCAGCATAGACGCATTCAGAGTTAAGATCCGCTAAAGCGCGTTCAGCCACGCTGCGGCTTCGGCAAGCACGATTCCGCGGTGGCTGATCCGGTTTTTTTCTTCGGGTTCTAATTCGGCCATCGTTCTGCCAAGTTCTGGAATCAGAAAGATCGGGTCGTAGCCGAAACCGTTTTGGCCGCGCGGCTCGCGTGCAATGAGCCCTTCACGCACCGAACTGAGAATCTGAGTAGGAAAACCTGGTCGGGCTATCGCGACCGCGCACCGAAACCGCGCACTTCGTTCATCGCCGTTTGCGTTTTGCATCTGCGAAAGTATGGCGCGAATCTTCTGTTCGAACGGCGTGCCCACTCCGCCGAATCTTTTGCTGTAAACGCCGGGTTCGCCGTTCAACGCGTCAATCTCCAGCCCTGCGTCGTCGGCGATGCACCATTCATCGAGCCGCGAACTGCTGAACTCGGCCTTGATCGCAGCGTTCTGCGCATACGTCGCTCCCGATTCTTCGGGTTCTTCGAAATCAGGAAACTCGTTCAGATCGGCGAGCGAATACCTCGGATCGAGCAGCGATCCCAAAATCACCCGCATTTCGTTGGTCTTTTTGACGTTGCGGCTTGCGATGGCGAGCCGCATTTCAAGACTCGAGCGCATCGCGCTGAATTTGAAACAGCTGCTTCAGACCGAGTTTTCCCAAACCGATCAGCCGCGCAAACTTCTCTTCTTCGAACGGCTCAGCCTCGGCGGTGCCCTGCACCTCCACATACCGCAGCGAATCGGTCATCACAAGGTTCATGTCCACAGCCGCGCGCGCGTCTTCTTCGTAATTCAGATCGAGCAGTTCTTGCCCGCCGACGATGCCGACGCTCACCGCGGCGATCATTTCGCGCATCGGATCGCGGCTCAACATTCTTCGGCTTTTCATCCACGATATCGCGTCGCGCAGCGCGATGCACGCAGCGGTAATCGAGGCGGTGCGCGTTCCGCCATCGGCCTGCAAAACGTCACAATCCAGCGTGATGGTGCGCTCGCCGATCGCCGCTAAATCAAACGCCGACCGAAGGCTGCGCCCGATCAATCGCTGAATCTCCATGTTGCGGCCGTTGGGACGCAGCGTGTCGCGCTGATTCCGATCTTTTCCCGACCTGGGGAGCATCCCATATTCCGCCGTCACCCAGCCAGTTCCTTGTCCTTTCATCCACGGAGGCACGCGCTCTTCAACGGTGGCGGTTACAAGCACAACGGTATCTCCCATGGAGATTCTGCACGAACCTTCTGCGAATTTGGCCGCTCCGCGCACAATTTCCACTTGGCGAAGTTCATTCCACGCGCGGCCGTCGTTTCTGGTATTCATTCGGCGCCGATTTTACCGAATGGTACACTCCGTTTGTGCGCAGGCATTTGCGTGTGTTTTCGATGTTTTTGCAAACCAGTTGGCGGCGCGAACTGGAGTTTCGCGCTAACTTCATTGCGCAGATCGCCCAAAGCATCGTTTGGGTGGTGATGTTCATCCTGATCCTTAATGTGATCTTTGTCCACTCCACAACAATCGCAGGCTGGAATCGAGGCTCGGCCTATGTGCTTTCCGCAACCTGCATGATGATGAGTTCGGTTTCATACACGTTTTTTGGCAACAACCTGATCGAACTTTCCGAGCAGATTCGCCGCGGCACACTCGATTTCGACCTCCTCAAACCGATGGATCTGCAGTTTCTCATCAGCCTGCGGCGGGTTGTGTTTTGGGAGGCAGGCGCTGGTTTTGCGGGAATCTTGGTGCTGGTGTTCGGCGCTGCTCGCTCAGGCTCCGAGATTACGCCTTCCGGAATCGCCGCGTATTGCATTCTTTTCGCGTGCTCGTGCGGGCTGTTTTATTCGCTGAACCTGTTAATGATGACGCTTTCGGTCTGGTTTATCAAAGTAGAAAACCTTTGGGTGCTCGGCGAAACGGCGGTCAGTTTCGTCCGTTATCCGATGGAGGTTTTTGGAAGCGCCCTGCGCAAACTGTTTATCTTTTTTCTGCCTGTTGCGTTTCTTTCGTGGGTTCCCGCCAAGGCGCTGCTTGGAACCTGCCCGTTTTGGCTTGGGGCTCTTTCCATCGTTTGGACGGCGGTCGCGCTGGTCGTCAGCCGAAGATTCTTTCTCGCCTCGCTCCGCTGGTATGGCAGCGCGTCGTCGTAGTAAACTCAACCCAAATGCAGCCTTTGCCGAGCGAACGCGAAAAGTCCGAACGGCGTCTTCGGCGGGCTGTCATCTTGGCAGTTGCTGCTTTGATCGTTCTTGCATCGGTCGGCTCCTGTTCGCGCATCGCTGCCGATTACATGTGGCACGTGTACGACTCTGGAGCGGTCATCGTGTTCTCCACCTCTCTAAAAACGCGCCTTCTGGTTTTTGTCATCGCGTTTCTAGCCGCGTTTTCCGCCATCTTTTTCACGGGGCGGTTTGCCATGAACACGCTGATCATTTTCGGCAGAACGCCGGCGACGATTGTTGACGCGCTGCTCACAGGGGTCATCAGGTTTTTGCAAACCCACGGCCCTGCGCTGAACAAACTCGTCGCGACAGTTTTCGGTCTGATTCTCGCGTCGTGGATGACATCAAACTGGGAACTTTTCCTTCGGTTCACCCACGCGGTGCCGTTTGAAAAATCCGATCCGCTTTTGAACATTGACTACGGGTTCTACGTTTTCAAATTTGAACTTTATCAGCTCATCGTTGGGTGGCTGCTTGCGCTTTGGTTCGTTTGCGCGATCATCGCCGCGGCGACCTATGCGGCGGTTCGCGGCACGGCTTCGCTGGCAAGAATGCCGCTCACCACACCCAGCACCCGAATGCACCTTACGCTTTTAGCAGCCGCAGGGCTCGTGCTTTTCGGTTGCATCGCGTATCTCAAGCGGTATTCGCTTCTCACATCCTCCGCCGGAGGATTCGCCGGGCCGGGCTACAGCGCCGTCAAGCAGATGACCGCTTATGAAATCCTTGCGTATCTGTTGTGGATCGGCGCGCTCCTTGCCGCCTTCAACGCAAAGTTC
>JAJPJR010000074.1 GCA_021324165.1 Armatimonadota bacterium | reverse complement strand
TATAGATGTTGATGAAGTCGGTGACCACGCCTCCCATGAACGCGCGATCCACGAAGTTTCCGAGCGCTCCAGCGGCAAGAAGGATGAGTCCGGCAGAGTAGGCGATGGGGCGGCGTTCGGCCTTGTAATAGGAGACGGCGGCGAACACGGCGACTGCCAAGGCGAGCGGGGCGAGCCAAATCCCGATCCCTTGCAGCATTCCGAACGCGATGCCACGGTTTTGGGTGTGAAGGATTTCCAAAACTCCGGGAATGATCTGTTTTTGCTCGTTGATGCGAAAGTGACCGCGGATGTACGCCTTTGAAACTTGATCGAGCGTCAGCAGGAGCCCAGTGAGGAGAGGAAAGGTCAGCCGCGCCATTCGTCACCCAATACGATTTTTGCGCAGCGTCCGCAAAGAGGGTGATCGCCTCGGAGCTCGACGTCCGCTCTTCGCAGGCGGCAGCGATCGCACTTTAGAAAACTGGAATGGGTGAAGAGATACGATTCGCCGTCGCCTGCATCCAGTTCAACATGGCTGAGTTTGAGGAGCGTGGGGAGTTCGCTTCCAAAGCCTTCGAGAACTGCTGTGAGTTCGGCTGACGCTGAGACTTTTGCGACGATGTCTTGAGTGTCTTTTACTTGCGATTCGGTTTTCCAGGCTTCCAACGCGGCGTACAGCCGTTCGCGGAACGCCAAAAGCTGTCCATATCGCGCGGTGTTTTTGGAGTTGGAAAGCTCGTGGAATCGTTCGGGCGAAACGGGGTTGATCTCTTCGAGAAAAACCGTTGGGAGCTTGGGTTCGATGGGAAGCCTTTCGTACAGTTCTTCGGCCGTGTGAACGAGGGTGGGAGCGATGAGTTTGGTAAGGGCGGTGAGAATCTCGCGGCATGCACGCTGCCCGCTTCTGCGCTCGGGCGAATTTTTCGCATCGCAATACATGCGGTCTTTGATCGCATCAAGATAAAAGGCGCTGAGTTCGCGGACGCAGAAGTTGTGGATCAGCGCTGTGGCGGCACTGAAATCGTATTCGTCGTACTGTTCGCACGCTTTATGTTCCAACATCTGCACCTGATCAACGGCCCACTGATCCAAATCCATGATCACCGGCGATGGATCGCTCGCATCGAAATCGTATAAGTTAGCGAGCAGAAACCTGAGCGTGTTGCGAATGCGGCGATACATATCGCCGATCTGTTTGAGAAGGTTTTCTCCAACGTGGACGTTTCCTGAATAGTCAACGCTGCCGGCCCACAAACGAATGATGTCGGCGCCGAACTTTTCTGCCGCCGCGACGGGATCAATCACGTTGCCGAGAGATTTGGACATTTTGCGTCCGTGTTCATCCACCGTCCATCCGTTGGTGAGTACTTGCCGATACGGGGCGGCTCCCATGATTGCGGTTGCAGTGATGAGACTGCTGTTGAACCAACCACGGTGCTGATCGCTGCCTTCAAGGTAAAGGTCGGCGGGCCAATCGAGGTCGCTCCAGTGAGGGTCATAGCGGTCTTTCAGCACGGCAAGATGGGTGATCCCGCTGTCGAACCAAACATCCAGAACGTCGGTTTCTTTTCGAAACTCGGTTTCGTTCGTTTCGGGATGCCGGAACCCTTCGGGAAGAATCTCATTGAGATCCACTTCGAACCAAGCGCCGCTTCCTTTTTGTTCAGTAAGCTGCGCGACCCTCTCCATCAGGTCTTGATCGAGCACGGGAATTCCTGACTGTCTGCCATAAATAATCGGAATGCCTACTCCCCAAACGCGCTGCCGAGATAAGCACCAGTCGGGGCGCGACTCTACCATGGCGGAAATCCGCTGCACGCTTGCAGCCGGAAACCATTTGACGTTATGAATTTCGCGCTGCGCTTTGGCGCGCAGATCGTTGTGGTCAATGCGAAAAAACCACTGTTCGGTGGCGCGAAAAATCACCGGGTGATGATCGCGTTCGCTGTAAGGGTACTGATGCTCGTACGCGTAATCGTGCATCAGGTGGCCCAACGCTCGGAGTTTTTCGACAACCTTTTCTCCGCCTTCGACAATCGAAAGCCCTGCAAATTCGCCCGCTTCGGATGTGAAAAATCCGGCTTCGTCTACGGGACAAAGCACCGGCAGGCCGTATTTTCTTCCGGTGTAGAAGTCGTCGGCTCCGTGACCGGGTGCGGTGTGAACGATTCCGGTTCCTTCTTCGGTGGTCACATAATCGGCGAGCACTGCGATGGAATCGCGATCGAAGATCGGGTGTTTGAAAACGGCTCCTTCCAACGCTTGGCCCTTGATGACTGCGGCTTGGCGCGCATTTTTCAGCTGCAATTGCTGAATGATTTCAGCCGCGAGGCCTTCAACCACAAGATAACTGCCGCTGTCGGATTCGATGAGCGCGTATTCAAGATCAGGATGAAACGCGAGTGCGAGATTCGCGGGAATCGTCCACGGCGTGGTTGTCCAGATGATCGCAAACACGTTCTGCCTGCCGTGAAAAACGTTGTTAGGATCGGCGCGGAGTGGAAACCGCACATAGATCGCGTGCGAGGTGTGCTGTTCATAAACCAGCTCGGTATCGGCGAGCGCGGTTTTGCTGAAAGTGGACCAATGGGTGGGTTTCAGGTCTCGATACACGTACCCTTGTTTGGCCAACGCAGCGAACGCGCGGACGATGCACGCTTCGTAGCGATAGTCCATCGTTTTGTAGGGATGATCCCACTCGCCGAACACACCGAGCCTTTCGAACTGCGCGGTTTGAATTTTGATGTAGTTTTCGGCGTGCTGGCGGCAGGCGTCGCGCATTTCTGCTGGAGAAGCGGTTTTTCCGATACGCTCCTGCACGGCCATTTCGATGGGAAGGCCGTGGTTGTCGTACCCCGGAACATAAGGTGAAAAAAATCCGCGGATCGTTTTGTATTTCACAACGAAATCTTTCAGCGATTTGTTGAGAGCGGTTCCGATGTGCACCACGTTGTTGGTGTAAGGCGGTCCGTCGTGCAGGATAAACTTTGGGCGGCCTCTTCGCGCGTCGCAGATTGTTTTGTAAACATTCATTTCGCGCCAACGCTTTTGGATTTTGGGTTCCCGCGCCGGCAAGTCCGCCTTCATGGGGATGGTGAACTCGGAATCGGGCAGATTGAGTGTCTGCTTCAGGTCCATTTGGAGGCGGCGATTTTACCTGTTGCCGGCGAAGATGCCTTGACATTGTGCGGCAGAATCCGGCAGACTGAGCATCGAGCGAGCGGGCGTAGCTCAGTGGTAGAGCATCTGCTTCCCAAGCAGAGGGTCGCGGGTTCGATCCCCGTTGCCCGCTCCAAATCCGATTCCTATTGCCCTTTTTCAGCGTCATAATCCTGTTCCAAAAGGAGGTTCGGCATGACGCTCGCAGTTGCGCTTTTCGCCCTGAATGCACAAGGCCCTTTGATGCAGGGCAGCGGATTCATCACATCGCGGCAATATGAAAACAAAATCTATGACGGCAACAAGGTGATTGCCACCGAGTGGATGACTCTGACCTACACGGTGAAGTGGGAACTGGTGGAATCGGATGTGTGGCAGCCCGCGGGCTACTTCGTTGACTGCACAAACGTTTGTCAAGGCAAAAAACACAAAAGCCATGAGGCCTGCGATCTTTCGTGCGATAAGAAGTGTGCGCTCAATCACCGGCTTGTGATGCGAGGGAAATATGAACCGCTTTATGATGAGATGAAAAAGGCTCGGCGGGATTCTGGCATCGCCGCGCGCAACTCCGGAGGCACGGCCGATCCCGAAGATTGGACGAGCGCCTCGACCAACGCTTTGCGCGAAGCCAAACGGCTTGCAGAGCAGCAGGTGAACGAACCGATTGCCCACTGGAACGACAAACCTTGTTCCGGTTCGACGAAATCTTTTGGAAGAAAGCGGTGGGATTTCAAGATTACAGGAACGTTTACCAAGCACATCGTTCGGATGGAAAGCGGCAAAAAAACCGAACGCGATGAGCCGGGAGATTCGCACAGCGCTACTGTGGCCTACGTTTGGCTTCCTGATTCGAACGGCCGGATCGTAAAAGAGTGGGTTTCGTGCAAGTGCAAAGCCGAACCGCTGAAAGAAGTTCCAAAAATCGCCATGCCGAATGATGAGAACTGCACCATTCCCGATGTGATCTGGTGCAAAGACGACGGTTCGTGCTCTGTGGGCGATTGCGATCCATCGTTCCGTTATGAATGTGTAGGAGATGATCTGAACCGAGCAGACTGTCAGTTGGTGGATGGCGGGGGTATTGATCACTGCGAAGTTGGGCCGGGCATGATGTGTGTTCCCGACGATCCGGGATGTCAGACGATGGTTTGCACGCGCGGCGCGGTGTTTGGAAAGCAGCCTTTCGGGCATGGCCCTTATGCGTTTTCGCCGACGGCGATTCGTGTGGCGTGTGTGGAGATGAGCAAACATGCGCCCACAAGCAGAGTGCGTTTCAAGTTCGTGCCATCGAACAACCCCGGCGTAACGAACCTGGCACGGAAGTCGGCGACGGCCAGAATGATCGGGCCCTTTGATCAAGCCAGGTTGTGGATTCTCACCGACCATGCGACGTTTGATCAGGTGAACAAAAGGCTGATTCCAGGCGTCACCGAGGGTCAGTATCTGAACGGCTTGTATGATGTGGCGAGCGTTGGTTGCGTTGATGTGTCATCGGGCGAATACAAAAAATGTTTGGATGCCGATCTTCTGATCGGGGCGACCGCATCGAGTGAGGCCGTGAGTTGGTTTGTGGACTGTTTGTCAAAAACCGATCCCAAATTGCTGGCTGCTTTTGCGAGATTGAGCGCGGTCAAGTTTTCTGCGGCCTTGAGCGGCGCGAAAGCAGACCGGTTTGATTTTGGCCACGCAGCGGACGTTGCGAGTGCATTCTGCTGCAGTCAAAACGATTCGGTCCGCATGGCAGGTTTGGAGTTCTGCTTGAAAGCGGTGCCCGAATCGAAGCGAGCCGAAGTGATCAATGAACCTTTGCGCGAAGCGCTCCGAGGGTGCATCAACTCTGGGAATGAAACCGAAGCGATCGCCGCGATGGACGTCGTTGTTGCATTCGATTGCAAGGAGTTGGCAGACAGTTTAAGAGCGCAGGCGGAGTGGGGAAAATCGGACGCGATTCGAAACAAAGCGGCGGAATCGCTTGCGAAAGTCGTGTCAGAATCGGCTCGATGAAGTTTCAGGCTCCAAAAGGAACGCAGGACGTTCTGCCATCGTTCGCGGCCGAATGGAACTGGCTCGAAACCAGTTTTCGGAACACGTGCGAACGATTCGGCTATGGAGAGATCCGAACACCTGTGTTCGAGGACACGGGGCTTTTTTTAGCGGGCATCGGCGAAGGCACCGACATCGTTCACAAAGAGATGTATACGTTTACCGACCGCGGAGGGCGCAGCATCACGTTGAAACCGGAAGGAACGGCGCCGGCGATCCGCGCGTACGTTCAGCACGGTTTGGGCGCTCCCGGACAGATTACGCGGCTGTATTACGTCACACCGGCGTATCGTTATGAACGCCCTCAAAAAGGGCGTCTGCGCGAACATCATCAGTGCGGAGTTGAACTGTTGGGCGCGAGCACGGCCGATGCCGACGCCGAAGTGATTGACCTGACGGTGCGGTTTTATCGCGGTTTGGGACTCACAGGAATTGGCGTGCGCTTGAACTCATTGGGCGGCGAACAGTGTCGTGCGGGATATCGAAAAGCGCTGCTGAAGTTTGCAGAACCCGTGTTGAAAAACATGCCCGAAGAGTTTCGAGAACGGTGTGAAAAGAATCCGCTGCGAATGCTCGATTCCAAAGATGAGTCTTTGCAAAAAGCGATGCGGGATGCGCCGAACATTCAAGAGTATTTGGAGCCGGAATCGAAAGAGCAGTTCGATGCGCTTCAAGACCTGTTGAAAACGTTAGATATTCCGTTCACGTTGGAGCCGCGTTTGGTGCGCGGATTGGATTACTACACGGGAACGGTTTTTGAAGTTCAGACCGATATGCTCGGAGCGCAAAACGCTTTGTGCGGGGGCGGACGCTATGACAAGCTGGTTGAACTCATCGGCGGTCCTCCGACACCTGCCGTGGGTGTGGGAATCGGAATCGAGCGCGCGCTGATGATGGTGAATGCGGCAAAGATACACACTCCTGAAGCGCCTCGTCCGGACGCGTTTTTGGTGGCGTTGACAAACAACCGGATCGAGGTTGCAAAGATTGTGAAAACGCTGCGCGATGCGATGATTGCGGTTGAAACCGATCCGGAGGCGCGATCAGCAAAAAGCCAGTTTCGCCGAGCCGATAAGTCGGGTGCAAAATTCGCTGTGGTTATCGGCGATGATGAACTTGCCAGCCGCCACGCCACGGTGAAAGAGTTGAAGACGGGAAGCGTACTCAAGGTGGCGTTCGAACTGCTCGTTACTCATCTGAAAGGTTGAATGAGCGATGTTTCTCGAGGGGCTGTTTGGTGATCACCCAAGACGTGAAATCTTTGTCCACTTCGATCTTGGAATTGAACAGTTCGCTCTGTTTGCCCTCTGATTTTGTGGTCAGCACAGCGAAATCGTCAGGATCGGAAGGCTTGGGGCGATGGTAATCGAACTTCTCTTTCAGCACGGATAGAGATTCTGTAGAAAGATTGAAATCTTCGAGCTTTGCGGGCCAGTCCTTGTGCAATTCGACATAAGCCTTCGCCGCAGATTGGAACTCTCTGACAGGAATCTCGCTTTTTGCGAGGTCGGACACCTGCGAGGTGATCTCTTTGAACGCTTTGCTCCTGACCAGGCAGAACATTCCGCCGCCGCAGGTCAACAGAATCAGGAGTACGACTCCGATCACAATCCACAAAACGATGCGAGCAGTGTTCGATGGTTGTTGCGTCATAGCGGCCTCGGCGTGAAGTCGGTTTTAGCGGTTACCCGCTTGCAGAAACCTGCCATCAGTTTCGCGCAGTTTTCCACATCTTTCAGGTTCAGCATTTCTACCGGGGTGTGCATATACCGGATCGGCACGCCCAGCAAGCCGGTTGCCATGCCGGGGCCGGCGATCTGCATCGCATTCGCGTCGGTGCCGGTGCCTCCCGGCTCGACCTCCACTTGATACGCGATTTTGTCCTCCCTCGCGGCATCCACGATCATCTGATAGACGACGTGGTTGACGTTTGCGCCGCGGCAGACGACGGGCCCGGCGCCCATTTTCAAATCGCCGTCCTTCCGCTTGTCCACGCTCGGATAGTCGGTGGCGTGGGTTACGTCCACGGCAATTCCCACTTCGGCTCCAAGCGCGGCTGCCGCCGTGCGCGCGCCCCGCAGCCCGATCTCTTCCTGCACGGTTGCGACCGCCACCACTCCCACGGTCTTGGAACTTTTGGATTCGGCAACCAAGCGCAGGGCTTCGGCAACGATGAACGATCCCATTTTATTGTCGAAACCGCGTGCGGTGGCCACGTCGCCGCCAAGGGATTGAAACTCCCACTGATAGGTGGCCACATCGCCAAGGCTGATTTTTTTCAAAGCCTCGTCCCTTGTTCTTGCGCCGATGTCAATCCACAAATCGTGCAGTTCAGGTTTTTTGGTGCGCTCGTCTTGCGTCAGGAGATGGATCGCTTTTCTTCCGATGACTCCGGGCACCATTCTGCCTGCGCCGGTATGAACCCACACACGCTGGCCGATCGGGATCACGCTGTCGTGCCCGCCGATGCCTTGAAAATAGCACAGCCCTTCGTCGCTGATGTAATGAATCGCCAGGCCGATTTCATCCATGTGCCCTGCCAGCATAATTTTGCGTTTGGCAGAAGGATTGAGCACCGCGTAAGTGTTGCCAAGCACGTCGGTATACACTTCGTCGGCGAACTTGGACGTGTATTTTCGATACACTTCAGCGGCGCGCATTTCATAGCCCGAAGGTGAAGGGGTGTTGACGATCTCTTTTAGAAAAGCCAGCGATTCCTTTCGCATGGCTTTATTATAATCCCAATTCGAACACGTTCGGCTTCCAATTCAGCCGGTCGAGCGCCTGCTCGTACTCTTGTTCGGTTATCTCTTCGGGCCGTTTTCCCAGCAGCGCGACCAAAACTCCCTCCATCACGTTCGTTCCGAACGATTCGCCGTCAATTTCGGGTGTCGAGGTGATCGCTTTTTTCACTCCGATCTGCTTCAGAAACTCAAGATCGGCCTTTCGAAGGGTGTTGGTGATGACGACTTTGCCTCGCATTTCATCGGGACAGTATCTTCGAATGTAGTGCCAATCGCCGCAAATCACGGTCGCTTCGTCGAACGCCCACCGGTATTTGGGCGTGCGCCTTTCCTGCTTTTCTCCAGTCGGATAAAACCATTTAAACGGGAGGCGCGTTACGATCGGCAGAACGATCGAGCCGACAATCATTACGGCGCGATAACTCCTGAGTCGAAACGGAAGTCCAATTCCGAACATCAGATCGCCGAACACCACTTTTGGACAGACCTCCGTCAGCGCCTGCGCCATTCCGAAACGATCAACTGCCATCATCAAAAACGCGCGTTCATTTTGAAAATCCACGATCTTCTGATCGTTGAGGGTTTTGATCAGGCGGCGTTCCAACGTGTGTTTCAAACCGCTTCCGTCAACGACCGGCGTTTTGGTCGCGACCGACGTAAGTTTTTGAATCTGTTTGAAAACGTACCGTTTTTTGCCGAGCCACAAATACAGATCGGCGCCGCCCACACCGAGAGCGTTGACTTGGCCGTCGAGTTCACGGAACTTGTTTGACCACGCCTGCAGGTCGCCGTCCACGCCGATTCTTTCGATGGAGAACTGTTCGCCGAGAATGGTGGCCGTTCCGGCTTTGTTTCTTTTGCTCGAGCCGAGGCTCACGCTGACGACGCGCTTCATCGGCTTGAAAAACTACCGCTTTCCAACCCATCCCCGATCAACCGAGGCTTTGGCGACGCGATCAACTGCGATCAGATATGCGGCGAGCCGCGTGTGCGCGCGGTGCTTTTCGCGCATTTCGTTTACGGAATGAAACGCGCGCGTCATCGCCTCGTCGAGCCGGGCATACACCTCGGCTTCTTTCCACCGATCGTTGCTCGCGTTTTGCACCTGCTCGTAATAGCTCACCGTAACGCCTCCCGCGTTGCACAAAAAGTCTGGAATCACATAAACGTTGTTTTTGAACAGCAGGTGGTCGGCTTCGGGAGTGGTCGGTCCGTTCGCGAGTTCCGCAATAATTTTTGCTTTCACGTCGCAGGCGTTTTTTTCGGTGATCACGTTTTCGAGCGCCGAAGGAATCAGCACGTCCACATCCAGCGTGAGCAACTCTTCGTTTGAAATCTCTTTTGCTCCAGGAAACCCGGAAAGCCTGCCCGTTCTCTGTTTGTATTCTGCAACGTCTACCGGGCTCAGGCCGTTCGGATCATAAATCGCTCCTTTGGAATCGGAAACCGCCACCACGCGCGTTCCGAACAGTTCGGTGATCAGATGATGGGCATGGCTGCCCGCGTTGCCATAGCCTTGAATCGCCGCGTTGCTGGTTGAAAGATCGAGACGCAAAACCTTTGCTGCCTCACGCAAGGCGTACATTCCGCCGCGGGCGGTGGCGTCGCCGCGGCCCTCCGATCCGCCCAAGTGAACAGGCTTTCCGGTGATGATTCCGGGCCGGTGACGCATTTCCATCGCTTCGTATTCGTCCATCATCCAAGCCATGATCTGGGGCGTAGTGTAAACATCAGGAGCCGGCACGTCAATTTCCGGGCCGATGAACCTGGCCACTGCGCGCATATAGCCCCGGCTCAGCCGCTCCAGTTCTGCCTGCGACAGCGACTTCGGATCGCAGATCACGCCTCCCTTGCCTCCGCCCAAAGGCAGGTCCATCACGGCGGTCTTCCAGGTCATCCAAGCCGAAAGGGCGCGCACGGTGTCCACGGTTTCTTCGGGGTGGAATCGGATGCCCCCCTTGCACGGGCCTCGGCTCCAGTTGTACTGGATTCGGAAGCCTTGGAAGGTCTTGACCTGGCCTGAATCCATCCTTACGGGGATGCGAACCCACAACTCGGCCATGGGCTCTCGCAGGAATTCGTGGACGTCGCTTGGAAGGTCGAGCGCTTTGGCGGCTTCGTCGAGCTGCGCCTGCGCGATCTGAAACGGGTTAGCCATCCGGGCGAGTTTACTCAGGAACAACCGCCGCGCCGAGCCGGAAATATTGCGGGGGCGGTTCCATGGGTATACTCGCGCCGTTCCACAAGAGAAAAGCGATGCCAAAAGTGTGTCAAGTCAGCGGCAAGAAAGGGCTGAAGGCCCGGCATATCCGTCACCGCCACTCCGGGCAGTGGAAATTCCGCGCGCCACGTAAAAACCGAGTTCAACTTCCCAACCTTCAGACCGTAACGCTGCAAACGCCGCACGGCAAAGTGCGGATTACTGTCGCGGCATCCATCATGAAGTCGCAAATGTTTATGGAAGTGTTGGAAGGCCGTAAGCCTGTGCCCAAGGCTTGGCTTCAAAAACTGGTCTATTAGTTTTTGGTGATCGCACGAAGGGTTGCGCTCAGAATCGGCTCGGTTTGGGCAGAGACCGAGAATACGATCGCTTCGCGGTAGATGCGCTGCGCGGGGTGAGCGAGCGAGTTTCCTGCACCCGATGAACAGACAACGGCAGCGTGCGCGCACCGTCCCATCAGGCTGATGGCCCACGCTCTCGACCTCAGCGCGCGCTCGGAGTTCTGCCGATCATCCATCGCCGAGAACGCTTCTTCGCGGCATTTGAGATATTCATCTGTCAGCGTTTTCAACGCCTGGTGAATTTCTGGAACCTGCTTTTGCGTTGAGATTTTTTCTATCAGATCGAGTGCGGCGCGAGCGCAGCCCAGCGCGAAAGGCGACTGCAGCGCGATGTTGAGTTGATCGCTGTCGTGTATCCATCCGGGCGGCCTGTGATACAGCAGATAGTCTTTTGAGATCGGATAGTTTTCGAACGCGATGGAAACGGTTTGCACCAGTTCCATCGAAGCCAGTCTCATCGGTTCAGAGGCTTGCAGTCCCTGTGCGGGCTGCAGCGGGTGCATCAGCCAAGCGGACTCTCCATTTGGCAGGGCTGCGGCCGTAACGCACCAATCGAAAATTCCCCACCCCGTAACCCACGGAGCGGTTCCTGTCAGAAGATAGCCTTCATCGGTTTGCAAGGCTTTCAGCATCGGTTCGCCCTTTCTGCGGAGCTGAGAAAACGCGATTCCGAGCCGGTCGGTGCCTTGGGCCAATTTGGAAAGAAACCTTTCTTTCAGCGCGTCGTTTGATGATTGTGCGACGAAGCTGCATCCGCTTTGGTGCTGCGTTTGCAAAAATGCGAGCGATCCGCTGCACCGGGCACACGTCTCTTGAAACCTTCGGAAATCGTTGTCGGCGAACTCGGCGCCGCCGTACGCTTTTGGCACGCGCAATCCCAGCAGGCCTTGAGACGCCATTTCGTCTAACGCTGCCCTGAGATCGTGCAGGTTGAGGTCAATGTTTTGCGCGTTGGGCGCCACGCGTTCAAACAGGAACTGTTCGGCTTGGTCGAGTGTGATCATGGAAGTC
>JAJPJR010000060.1 GCA_021324165.1 Armatimonadota bacterium | reverse complement strand
GCCAAAAGTCGCGGCCAAGACGGCGGAAATCAGGATGAAAGTGCGTGCAGGCATCACTTAAGTATAGACTTCCGCCGCAAAAGAATGTCGTTCATCACGCTTGCGCATTACCAGGCGCGCGAACTTCTTCGTTCGCGGGGTAAGAGCAGTTGTGAAACCTCAGCTGATTTGGGCAAAACGCGCTCGCGAGCGATTCTCTCGGAAGAAGGAGCCGAATTCGAAAACGGAGTTTTCGTTCATTGGGACGAGCTGGAGATGATCGCAGGCAGCACGAACAAATGTTTTCAGGTGGATGAAAAAGGGGTCGCGCCGATTCAGCTTTTTTCGGAAACCACGCGGCTGATGCGGACGTTGTACCCGACCGCGGGCGCTCCCACCACGCTGGTTTCAGGCATATTGATGCACCGGATCAAAGAGATTGATCCGATGGAAGATACGCGCAGGAAAATTGCCGCGATTGCACCGGTGACTGGAAACGTACTGGACACTGCGACCGGTTTGGGATACACGGCGCTTTTGGCCGCAAAGACTGCCGCGCACGTGATCACGATCGAGATAGATCCGGCCGCGCACGAAATCATGCGTGCAAATCCGTGGTCGCTTGAGATTTTCGAAAAGCCGAACGTTGAACTTTTGATTGGAGACGTGTTCGAACTGATTGACCAGTTTGAATCCGATCGGTTCTCGAGAATCATTCACGACCCGCCGACCGCGGCGCTTGCCGGTGAACTGTATTCGGGAGAGTTTTATCGTAAGCTGCACCGAGTTTTGCAGCACAAAGGAAGGATGTTTCATTATGTGGGCGATCCGAACAGCGCGCACGGCCGCAAAATGGTTCCGGGAGTGATTCGGCGTCTGAAGGAAGCGGGGTTTTCCAAAGTGCAGCGCGACGATGCGGCGTTCGGAGTGACCGCCTATAAACTGCCTGAATTCAGGCGATAAACGGCTTTGCGTTCTTTTGATCGGCTGAGAATCCTTAATGAAATCTGATCGGTTGTGCCCAACAGCGGCGCTGCTCTGCTCAGGTCAAAATCAACGCGAAAAAGAAACAGTTTGTACGCGCCGTCCTCCACTTCTGAAGGAGAATATGGAGCATCGAACTCTTTGATGAAAACTTCGCCGTTCGGCGCAAACTGATACCACGGAACGTTTTCAAACAAAGAGGGGCCGCTGGAAGATGACTCCAGCACCGATTCAACATGCACGGGATCGAGGCGCGCATCTCCCACCAGCAGCATGAACCGACAGTTTTCGATCTGTTCGACAGACGATGCGCCTTCCGTTTTCATCCGGAGCAGATCGAACTTTGGCGCGGCGGCTAACTGAACGAAAAACGCGATGCGGTTTCGCATCGGTCGGCTGACGCGAAGCCACCTGCGTTCCAGTTCGCCTGGATGCCAATGCTCGATCTTTTCGAGATTCGCAAGCCGGGCGAACGCGAACTCGGGCAGATACAACCAGGCGAACTCGATCGGCTTTTTGGTTTTGCCGTCGAACCAGGATCCGATCGGCCTTTGAACCATGAGCATCGCCCGATTGGTGAGCGACCGGTCGGACTTTCCGGGCCTGGCCAAAGCGGCGGGCAGGGCGGGGGGCTGATCCTCGAAGGTCAGCCGTTGTACGGCCTGCGGGCCGGCGGCCAAAAGCGCGGCGATTCCGAGCGTGAGCACAAAGCGATTATCGGTCTGAGTGCGGAGTTTCCGCCACCGGCGGAGGTTCGGAAGGTTGGGCGGGCTGATCGGGAATGTGGAACGCCTTCGACTTGACCCCGGAGAACCAGCGCGAAAGGTCGTCGAAAATCGTGTAACTGCACGGAATGACGAACAGCGTGAGAAGCGTCGAGAGCGTCATGCCGCCGATGATAATCACGCCGAGCGGCGCGCGGAATTCGGAGCCGCGGCCGAGGGCGAGCGCAACAGGCGTCATGGCCAGAACAAGCGCAATGGTCGTCATGAGAATCGGCCGCATCCGCGTCTTGCCGGATTCGAGCAAAGCGTCGTGCCGGTTGTATCCGCGGGAACGCAGCGTGTTGGCATAGTCCACCAACAAAATCGCGTTTTTGCCAACCAATCCCACGAGCATGATGATGGCGATGAAGCCAACGATGTCGAGAGCGCGGTCGGCGATCATCAACGCAAGCAGCGCACCGACTAGTGCCTGCGGCTGCGCGAGCTGGATGATGAACGGATATAAAACGTTATCGAAGAGCGCGGCGAGCACGAAGAAAACAAGGATGATGGCAAGGCCGAACGCTTGCAGCAGATACTGCATTTCACGCGCCTGCACTTGGGCTTCGCCCAGCATCACAAACCGAACGCCTTCGCCAAGACCTGCTGTGTTGAGTTTGGTTTTCAGTTCAGTGCTGACGGTTCCGTTGATGTATCCCGGCAGAAGATAACCAGAAACGGTAACTTGACGCTGCCGATCTACGCGTTCTACTTTGTCGGGGCCGATGGCGCGTTCGACATTTGCAACCTCGCCAAGGAACACAGGCTTCCCGTTGCGGAATTTCACGGGAATGGTCGTCAGCAGGTCGGACCTTTGGCGCACATCGTCGGCAAGGTTCACGCGGATGTCATATTCCAAACCGGCTTCGCGGTATTTGGCATCGGTGTTGCCTTCGTAAACCACGCGGGTTACGGCGCCAAGTGTTGCGACGGAAAGATCGTTATCGGCAAGTTTGATTCGATCGGGTCTCAGCCGAAGTTCGGGTTTGCCCGGTTTGGTTGAAAGATCGGTGTTGACGATTCCTTCTGTGTTGGCCATGATTTGGCGGGCTTTTTGGGCGGCTGGAAACACTTTGTCGGGATCGAGGCTCGTGATGGCGACTTGAATATCGCCTCCGCCGGGCCCGAAGTTGCCTGCGTTGGCAACCACGATCTGCGCGTCGGGGATTTTGCCGATTCGCTGTTGAATTTCGGTGCGGACGGAGTTTTGTGAACGCTGCCTAAGCTGGCTTTTCTTCCAAAACATCAGCGAATCGAGGAGCGCTTTTTTGTCTTTGAGCGTAACCATGATTTGGCCGTATTGCGACCCGGTGAGCCTTCCGCTGAAACCGCTGGCGGGACCTTGTCCCACCACGCTGGTGACGTATTCCACGTCGGGGGAGGCCATCGCGGCTTTTTCGCACCTTTGCACCACCGCAAGGGTGCGGTCGAGCGACGAGCCGGGCGGCATCGTAACGTTGATGGAGATCTGCCCCGATTCGATGGGCGGGAAGAACGTTCCGTTGAAAATCGGCCCGCCTTTGAACCTTCCGAGCCCGAAACCGATTGCTGAAAACAGAACGAGCACCATGCCGAACAGCGCTCCGCCGACGATGATGGAAACCCGCGCCTTTTTTGCAAACGGAATGGATAGTACAAACGCAGCGACGCCAATGAAGAAGAACGTGATGCCCGATTGCATTCCCGAACTGATGGCTTGTTGGAGCGTTTTGGCATAACTGCCGCCGATCATCATAAACACTCCGACCAAAAAGGCGAAGCCCGCAAAAAACACTTTAAACCGGTTTTGCAGCGCCCAATCGAGTTTTCTTTGATAGGCGCTTCCAAAAGCGTGCAGCCTTTCATCAAACCATTTGGCAAAACCGTGCTTGTCTTCAAGGTTTTCGCCTTTGCGATACCAGCGGCTTGCGAGCATCGGCGTAAGGGTGAACGAAACGAACAGCGAAAACAGCGTCGCAATTCCGACGGTAACCGCAAACGGGCGCATGAACTGTCCGGTGATGCCTCCCATGAACGCCATTGGAAGGAACACCACGACGTCTACCATGGTGATGGCGAGAGCGGCGAGACCGATTTCGAGCCGTCCGTTCAGGGCGGCTTCTTTGGGAGGCTCGCCGTGCGTCAGGTGCCGGTAGGTGTTTTCAAGGACGACGATCGCGTCGTCCACCAGAATGCCAACGGCCAACGAAAGACCGAGCATCGTCATGATGTTCAGCGTGAATCCAAGAGTTGCGATGACCGCGAATGCCGCAAAAAGACAGGTGGGAATCGCGAGCGAAACGATCAGCGTTCCTCGAAAGTTGTGCAAAAACAGATAGATGATTCCGATGACCAGCACGATTCCGAGGAACAGCGCCGAATTGAGGTCGGCGAGCGACTCTTTCACCTGTTTTGCGCTTTGGCGCGTGAGAGTGAACTTGAGCGGATACGCTTTTTCGAGGTTGGCGATGGCTGCTTTCACGTTGTCGGTGATTTCGACTACGTTGCCCTCGCGCGTTTTTTGCACAGTTACGATGACCGAGTCGCGGCCGTTGACGCGCGAGATGACCGTGCGTTCTGCCGGTCCGTCGGTGATCGTTGCGATGTCGCCGAGCCGCACGATTGCTGGAGGTTTGTTGGGGTCTTGTTTGTCGGCAACGGGAATGTGCAGGTTGCGAATTTCATCAACCGATTCGAATTCGCCTTTCACACGAACGGCGGTTTCGCGGTTTCCTTCGGTGATTTTTCCTGAAGGCACGTTGAGGGTTGCGCCCGTGAGGGAGTCGAGCACGTTGTTGATACCGAGTCCGAGCGAAAGAAGCTTGGTTTCATCCACGGCTACGCGGATTTCGCGCTGCTGCCCGCCTTGCACCGCGACTTCGGCCACGCCTGGAATGCGTGCGAACGCATCTTTAACGCGGTCGTTGACAAGCGTGCGCAGCTGCAGGGGCGTGAGCGTCGGGCTGTCCACCGCCATATAAATGATCGGTTCGCCGGTTACGTTGACTTTGCTCACAACCGGCTTCTCGGCATCGGTTGGAAGTTGTCCAACAATCTGGTCTACTTTGGATGTGGTGTCGGCGAATGCGGCATCAAGTTTTGTGCCGAGCTCGAATTCGAGGAGTACAACGGACTGTCCCTCAAATGAACTGGAACTGATCTGTTGCAGGTGCGGCAGACTGGAGCACGCTTCTTCGATCTTTTTGGTGATGAGGGTTTCGACCTCTTCGGGGCTCGCGCCGAAATAAGTTGTTTGAACGGTGATGTTTGGGAACTCGACTTCGGGGTTTTGCTCCACGGCCATGCTTTTCATGCCCATGAACCCGAGGACGAGCGCAACCAGCATCAGCATGAAAACCCATACCGGCCGTGTGATCGCGGCAAGAGTTAGATTCATGCTAATTGCCTCCTTGCGGCTTGTCTTCTGCGATCTTGGCGCCGTCGGTGAGAAGGTCTTTTCCTTTCAGAATGACCTTTTCGTTGGGGCTCAGGTTGATGACTTGAATTTTTCCGTCTTCATCCACGCCGGTTTGAACTTCAACTTTGTGCGCCGTATCGCCTTGGGCCACGAATACGTACTTTTTGGAATCTTGGGTGAGGATCGCGTCCACAGGAAGCATAACAGCATCGCGTACGGTGCGGGTGATGAGCGAACCCCGTGCGAACATTCCGGGCCGGAGTTTTCGTTCGGGATCGTTCACGGCGATTCGCGCGGAAAACAGACGTCCCAGCGAATCGGCAACCGGGTTGATCGCCACGACGGTTCCTTGAAACACGCGCGTTGGAAAAGCATCAACTTTGATTTCACATCGCTGACCGGTTGCCACATTGCGGATATCTTTTTCTGAAATCTGTCCTTCCAAGTACACGCTTGAAAGGCTGACAACCGTTGCGACAGGCGTGCCGATGTTCACCACTTGGCCGACTTGCGCTGGCTTGCCCGAAACGTATCCATCAACGGGCGAAACGATGCGCGCATCGAGGATCGCCTGATTGGCCTGCGCCAGGCGCGCCCGCGCTTCTCGAAGTTGGGCTTCGGCTTGGGCGACTTGCTGCCTTCGCACCGCGTCAATCATGGTTGCTGCTTTGGCGTTTTGAAGCTGCTCTTCGGCCTGATGAACGCTCGCTTCTGCTTGGGCGATCTCTTCGGGGCGGCTGCCTTGAAGCGCCATGTCGAGCATTTCGACTGCGGTTTGATATTCGCTGAGCGCGGTGTCATAAGTTAGCTGCGCGGCATCAACCTCGGCTTTCGAAACCGCATCTTGTTCATAAAGCCGTTTGTATCGCTCGAGATCGGTTTTGGCTTTGTTCATCGCGGATTTGGTTGCGTTCACTTTCTGTTTGGCCGCCTCTTTTTCTTGTTCGCGCGGGCCGGAGCGCACTTTATCAAGATTTGCTTTTGCGGCTTTCAGGGCGGCTTCGGCTTGGCGCACCGCCGCTTGCGATTGCAGCGGGCTCATGCTGGCTTGGGTTTGCGCTTGGGTTTTTGCGGAAAGAGCTGCATCAACCGAGGCTTGCGCTTGGCGAACCTGCTCTTGAAGAGTGGATGTGTCAATCGTCGCGATGACTTGACCTGCCCTAACGGGCGAGCCGTCCGAGACGGAGATTCCGGTGATTCTTCCCGCAATTTTTGCTCCAAGCTGCACTTGATTGAGCGCTTCGAACGCTCCGCTGATCTCCATCGTTTCGTTGACGTTCTCTATCGTTGGAGTTACGAACGTAACACGCGCGACTTGGTCTTGGAGCATGGACTGTTGAATTTTCGCTTCGCGCTGCGCCTCTCGATTGGGACAGCCCGCAAGGGCGAGTGCGATGGCGATGAGTGGCAGGGAAAACTTGACGTTCACTGAATCTCCTCCTTTCCGATTGCGCGCTGCATCCGCGCCCAAGCGTTGCGATAATCGAACCGGGCTGCCGCAAGGTTTGATTCTGCCTTTGCGAGCTGCACTTCGGCATCCGAAACTTCGAGCTGCGTGCCGATGTCGTTTTCAAATCTCAGGGTTGCCACACGAAGCGATTCTTTTGCCGAAACAACGTTCGCCTCGGCGACTTCGATCACTTTTGCTGCCGTTTCGAGGTTTAGAAACGCTTGGCGCACCTCCAGCTCGATCGCAAGCGTTGTTTGCTGCAGTTGGATGCGCGCCATCTGTTCATCTTGGCGGGCTTGCTGCACCTGGGCGCGGGTTTTTCCGCCCTCGAAAATCGGAATGCTGAGCGTTGCGACTGCGGTTGCCGAATCGGCTTGTGCGCCGAATCCTCCCGCGTCGGGGTTGTGATCTCTTCGTGCCGACACGGTGAGAGTGGGAAGGCTGCCGCGTTCACGCGCCTGACGGTATTTGATGCGATATTCAAGCTGCATTTTTTGTGCGGCGATTTCCGGCCGAGCAGTTTTTGCTTGTTCGGTCAACGTTTTCAAATCAGATTGCAGTTTCGGCAGCCCTTCGGGACGCACAATATCGAAATCGGTGGAAGGATCGCGGGCGAGAATGTTATTGAGGTCGGCTTTGGCCAGATCGAGCGCATTTCCTGCGCGAATGCGCTCCTGCTGCGCCGCGGCCACGTCGGTTTCTGCTTTGATCACGTCGAACCGGGCCGAAACGCCGACCCCAACTTTTTTCTTTGCGACTTCGAGCCTTTTTGTTGCGTTTGCCAGCGATTCATCGGCGACCCAAACCAGGTCCTCGGCTTTGATGACGGAATAAAACGCCGACTTGGCATCGAGCGCGGCATCGTTCATGGTTGCTGCAAGTTGAAAAGATGCTGCGTGTACCAACGCCCATGCACCCGAAATCGCCAAGCCATATACTCCCGTGATGTCAATCGGCATGTTGAGCGATAAGGAGATCAGTTTTTGATCAATAGGACGGATGATGATGTCGTTGCCGTTGATGTTTGCGGTCTGCTCTTTGTCGTATCGCGTGTAGGTGCCGTTGAGCGAAAGATAAGGCAGGGCGGCTGCCTTCGCTTCGTTCACCACACCTTTGGCGCGATTGACTTCGGCTTTGGCAGTCGCTACGGCGAATGCGTTTTTGCGCGCCAAGGCAACGGCGTCTTCGAGCGATAGTTTGGGCTTTTCTTGCGCGAAGATCGCCAAAGGGAACGTGAACGCGATGAGCAGAACGAATCGTCTAAGCATGTCTCATTCCTTTTTTTGTGTGATTGGCTGCGGAGATGCCTGAAAGAAGGCAGTCAATGAGTTGCGGCAGATTTTTCGGATGCACTCCGGTAAGACGCATCATCGCGATAGGATGAAGCAGCATGCGCGCGGAGATGTCGGTGTTGTGCGGCCTGAGTTCGCCTGTTGCGACCTTCGCTGCCAAATAGCGCGACATGGTTGCGACCGCGTCGTTGATGTGATTGACCCAAAACACACCGAGCGTTTCGTCGGTCATCGCTTCGCGGCAGAAGATTCTAAGGAGCTGTTCTTTTTTGCCCAACAACTCGTAATAAGCGGTTGCGATGACAGGAAGCCCCGCTTGCACGGATTTGGCTGACTGCGCTTCGATCATCGCTTTGCACTCCTGCGAAAACCCGTGCGATTCCATCACAGCCATCAGAATCTGCTGCTTGCTTTCAAAGTAGTGATAGATGAGACCGGGTGCGATGCCCGCCTCTTCGGCCAGGTCTTTGATCGAGGTGTTTTCGAACCCTTTCTGCGAAAACAGATGCAGGGCGGCCTCCAAGATGTGAGACCGCCGCGTTTCGCCTTGAGACCTTCGATTGGTTGAACGTTCAATCAATTCCGTCATTTTTGCATGAGATTCGTGATTTGTCAACGGGTCTTTGCAAACGGTTGGTGAACGTTGGGAAGGGCTGGCGGGTTGCGAGGGCGGCCCGAACGTC
>JAJPJR010000068.1 GCA_021324165.1 Armatimonadota bacterium | reverse complement strand
GGCTGGTGGTGTTGCGCACTTCGGTGATCAGCCGCCCCAAGTTGCTTTTGGTCATCTCCACGTTCACCCATGCGTCGCTGTATTTCAGCGGGAACGGAATGATTTCGTGGAAGATGAGTTGACCGGGGGTCATTTCGCGCACCACGGTTTCGTATTCGGTTTCGCCGTTCTTGTCGGCTCCGCCGATCGGCCTTTTCAATCGCACCGCGATCGGATCGTTGCGTGAAATCCGCACCGATGCGTCGGGGTGGTTGCAAAGCAGAATGGCGTCTTCGGGCGATGCGCAGACGAACGGTGCGGGGTTTCTTTTGGGATCTTTTTTGAACGCCTCTTTGGCCGCTTCGAGGCGCCGTTTTCCTTCGGGATTCAGCTTGGTCAGCGCATAGGCGCCGAGCACCACGTCTTGCATCGGGGTCATCGTGGGCCCGCCGTCGGCAGGTGAAAACAGGTTGTTGGCGCTGAGCATCAGCACGCGGGCTTCGGCTTGGGCGGCTGCGCTCAAAGGCACGTGAACCGCCATCTGGTCGCCGTCGAAATCAGCGTTGAAGGGCGGACAGACCAAAGGATGAATCTGAATCGCTTTGCCGTCTACCAGAATCGGTTCGAACGCTTGAATTCCGAACCGGTGAAGAGTCGGCGCACGGTTGAGCAGAACGGGATGATCTTTGATGACCTCTTCGAGCGCATCCCACACTGCTGGATGCATTCGGTCAATCATCCGTTTTGCGGTCTTGATGTTTTGCGTGAGTTTGTGATCAACCAACGCCTTCATCACGTACGGTTTGAACAGTTCCAACGCCATCTCTTTTGGAAGTCCGCATTGGTGCAGCGAAAGGTGAGGGCCGACAACGATCACCGCACGACCCGAATAGTCAACGCGTTTTCCAAGAAGGTTCTTTCTAAATCGGCCTTCTTTTCCTTTCAGCATGTCGCTGAGCGATTTGAGTGCGCGGTTGTTGCTGCCGACTACGGGGCGGGCGCGGCGTCCGTTGTCAACCAGCGCGTCCACCGCTTCCTGCAGCAGCCTTTTTTCGTGGTTGATGATGGATTCGGGAGCGCGAATCTCGATGATCTTGCGCAGGCGATTGTTGCGGTTGATGATTCTTCGATACAGATCGTTCAGGTCGGAGGTTGCGAACCTTCCGCCGTCCAACTGCACCATCGGTCGGAGTTCCGGCGAAATGACGGGCAGCACATCGAGCACCATCCATTCCGGTTTGGTCTTCGATCTGATGAACGCTTCGACGATCTCTTGTCTTTTGATGGCTTTGACTCGCTTTGGTCCCGTGGATTTGAGAATGGTTTCGCGAAGTTCAGCGGCCAATGCATCGAGGTCTACGCGGTTGAGCAGTTCTTTCACGGCGTTTGCGCCGATTCCGGCTTTGACCATCGTGCGATAGTTTTTGTTGGTCCGGCGTGTGACCGCTTCGAGCATGCGATCCACTGCGCGGTATTTGTCTTCTTCGATCAGGGCGTGGATTTCGAGGTTTTTGAGCACTTCGAGGGCCACGTCCATCTCTTTCACGCGATCTTCGGAATCGCGGCGCTCGGCTTTGATGCGGTCGTTGATCGCCTTGGTTCGATCTTTGATGATGACGTCGTCGTACTCTTTGTTGTCGCGGAGCTCCTTGTCGAACTCCTTCTTGATGGATTCTTCCAGTTCGTCCATCTGTTGGCGGATCGCGATCTGTTCTTCGCGGACGGCTTCTTCGATTTCGGTTCTGCCTGCATCGAGTTGTTCACGATCGAGTTCGATCACGATAAACGCGCCGAAATAAACGACCTTTTCCAGGTCGCGCGGGCCGATGTTGAGCAGAAGCGCCATGGGCGATGGCACACCGCGCAAAAACCAGATGTGACAAACGGGGGCCGCAAGTTCGATATGGCCCATGCGTTCGCGGCGGACGCGTGAGCGCGTAACTTCCACGCCGCACCTTTCGCACACGATGCCTTTGTATTTGATTTTTTTATAGCGGCCGCAGGCGCATTCCCAGTCTTTCACAGGGCCGAAAATCCGCTCGCAAAATAGACCGTCGCGTTCCGGTTTGAATGTGCGATAGTTGATCGTTTCCGGCTTTTTGATTTCGCCGTGCGACCATCCCAGCACGTCTTCGGGAGACGCGATGCCGACTCGAATTTTATCGAAGAATGTTACGTCTTGCATGTTTTTTTGTGGTTTTGAAACTGAATCGAAACATTGTGTCTGCTGGGACGAAAGGATTAGAAGAATCCAACCGACCTCGCAAGTTTCATATCATCGCCGGAAGAGCCGTCATCGAGATCGCGAAGGCTCACTTCGCGGCCCGATTTGTCTTCGACCGTCACTTTGAGTCCCAGAGAACGCAATTCGTTGACCAGAATCTTGAACGATTCGGGAACGCCGGGTTCGAGCATCGTTTCACCTCGCACAATGCTTTCATAGGTTTTGACTCGCCCCATCACGTCGTCTGATTTGATTGTCAAAATCTCCTGAAGCGTGTTGGCTGCTCCGTACGCTTCGAGCGCCCACACTTCCATTTCGCCCACGCGCTGCCCGCCGAACTGGGCTTTTCCGCCGAGCGGCTGCTGTGTAACGAGCGAATAAGGACCGATGCTTCGCGCGTGAATTTTCTCTTCTGCCAGATGCTCCAGTTTGAAAAGATACATCACGCCGACGGAGACCGGAAATTCGAACAGTTCGCCCGTGATGCCGTCGCGCAGCAGGCTTTTGCCTGTGCGCTCATCAATGCCTGCCCGCACCCATGCGTTTTCTTTGATGCGCTGAATGATGTTCGCGTACAGTTCGTCGGGAGCCTTGTATGCGGGCTCGTCGGCGTCGTCGTCGGAATCGCCGCTGGGTTCCAACTGCATTTCGCCCACTTTCATCACCGGTTCGGCGGCAACGATGCTGGCGATTTTTTCCAGCCTGCGCTGCCCGAACTGCCGAAGTTTGGCTTCCACTTCTGCGAGCATTTCGGCAACCGTGATTCCTTGTTTGAACCGCAAACCAAGTTTGAGCTCGGAGTTCAAGTAGGCCTGAAGGACGTCCTGCCGCGTGTTTTCGGCGACGCGCTTCAACTCTTCGAAAACCTGTTCGGGCCGGCTGCCTTCGAAGGCGGGAGCCAAGAATCGAATTCCCAAACGTTTGCCGACCATTCCAAGCAGCGATTCGAGCATCTGCCCGTCGTTCAAGCGGCTCGGAACACCCAGAGGATTGAGGACGATGTCCACCGGTGTGCCGTCCATCAAAAACGGCATATCTTCTTCGGCCACGATTCGGCTGATGACGCCTTTGTTGCCGTGACGGCCAGCCATTTTGTCGCCGACCATCAGTTTGCGCTTTTGTGCGACGTGCACCTGCACGGTCATGTTGGTTCCAGCTGGGAGTTCGTCTCCGGGAATCTGTTCAAGTTCGCCGCCGGTGATTTCGCTCACCATGTTCTCGCGCTTTCTTGATTCGTAAAAGATCTTGCCGGTGTCTTTGCAGCGATATTTGTATCGGCTGAACACTTTGACGTCAATCACGGTTCCTTGTTCGCCATGCGGAATGCGCAGCGAAACGTCGCGCGTTTCTTCGGCCTTTTTGCCAAAGATCGCAATGATCAGCCGTTCTTCGGCGGTGAGTTCTACTTGGCCTTTTGGAGCGACTTTTCCGACCAGAATATCGAGCGGCTTGACTTCGGCACCGATGCGAACGATGCCGCTTTCGTCGAGGTCTTTCAGCGCTTCTTCGCCAACGTTGGGAATATCGCGGGTGATCTCTTCGGGGCCGAGCTTGGTGTCTACCGCTTCGGTGTCGTACCGTTCGATATGAATCGAAGTGAAGGTGTCTTCGCGCACCAGCCGTTCGTTCACAAGGATTGCGTCTTCATAGTTATATCCGCGCCACGGCATGAACGCCACGACCAGGTTCTTGCCCAATGCCAAATGGCCTTCGTTGCAAGTGGGGCCGTCGGCGATCGGCTGTCCTTGCATCACCCGTTGATCGGGAAAAACGATCGGCCGATGGGTGAAACATGTTGACTTGTTGCTTTGTCTGACATGCTCCAGCTCGTACCGGTCAATCTGGCCGTTTTCGTCCGCGCGAATCTCAATCTCTTTTGCGGTAACGCGAACCACCGTTCCTGATCGTTCGGCGAGGACCGCCGCTCCGCTGTCGAGCGCGATTTGGCGTTCATATCCTGTGCCGACGATCGGGCGTTCCGAGCGCAGCAGCGGCACGGCTTGGCGCTGCATGTTGGCTCCCATGAGCGCGCGCGCGCCGTCGTTGTGATTGAGAAACGGCACGCAGCTTGCCGCGACTGAAAAGATGAGCGGAGTGGCATCCACAAGTTCGACTTCTTCTTTCGGGACTTCGGGATATTCGCCGCGGAGCCTGACTTGCACAATCGGTTCGACAAATTCTCCTTTTTCGTTCACCAACGTGTCGGGCGGTGCGACTTTCATTCCGTCTTCTTCACCCGCGACCATGTATTTGATTTCACCGGTGAGTCTGCCGTTTTTTGCCACACGAAACGGTGCGTGCAGAAATCCGTCGTCATCTACTTTGGCGTACACGGTCAGCTGTTTCATCAAGCCGACGTTCGGCCCTTCTGGTGTTTCGATCGGGCAGATGCGGCCGTATTCGCTGGGCTGGACTTCGCGCTGCGCGTCCACAATGCCTGCGCGGCTCGAAGACGAAGACCTTCGTTCGGGCATCGTCGAAAGCCGGCGTTTGTTGGAGATTTCGCTCAGCGGATTGGTTTGATCCATGAACGTGCTGAGATGGCTGCTGCTGAAGAAACTTTTGATGGCGGCAGAGACGGGCTTCACGCTTAGGATAATTCCGGGAAGCAGTTGATCGGGTTCGGCGCTTGTCATGCGTTCGCGGGCAACTTTTTCCATTCGGCTGAGACCCACGCGAATCTGGCTGACCAGAAGTTCGCCGATGGAACGAATCCTTTTGTTGCGCAGGTGGTCAATGTCGTCGCCTTTGGTTTCGCCGTTGTGAAGGCGGGTGAGGGCGTGCACCATCATCACCAGGTCTTCGATGGTGAGCTGGCGGACGCTGTCATCAATGTCCAATCCCAAGCGGCGGTTGATCTGGTGCCGGCCTACTCGACCCAGATCGTAAACGCGGGGGTCGAAGAACAGCGAATTGAGCTGTCCTTTGGCGTTTTCGATGTCGGGGGTTTCGCCGGGCCGAAGTTTGCGATGAAGGTCTTTCAGTGCCGAAACCGGATCGGTTGTGGTGTCGTGTTCCAGGCTGGCATCAATGAACGGATTGACTTCGAAAACGTCAACCGATTTGAGCTTCATCGCGGCGATTTTTTTCGCGGTGTCGCGGTCAATGCGGGCGAACTGCGCAACAATGAGATCGTCTTTGTCTTTGATTTCGACGGCGGCGCGCTTGCCCACGATGTCGGCTTCGGAAGGCGACTTGAAGGTGTGCTTTTTGGCGAACAACAGCATGATGTCTTCGTTTGAATTTGCGGGCGCGGTTACTTCGACGATCAGCGTTTCGCCTTTATATTTTTTGCTGCCGAGAATCGAGGTGATGAGTTCTTCGGTAACTTTTGTTCCGGCATCGGCAAGAATTTCGCCGGTCGAGGGGTCTGCAAGCGGCGCGTTCAGTTTCCAGCCTGTCGCGTTTTCCAGGTTCATGTGCGTGGGCTGGCTGGCGCGCGGCATTTGGGTGAAGCATTTCATCAGCTGGGTGATCGGGATGCGTTTGCTTTGATTGAGCGTTACGTGCAGAACGTAGTTCGGTTCGAGTTCGATGATTTCGAGCCATTTGCCTTGGTTGGGAAGCACTTCGATGCGCATGGGCAGGCGGTGCATAAGAACGTGGCGGAATTCCCACTTGGTGGCTTGCTGCGGTTCGTCGAAGAAATAAACACCGGGGCTTCGGCTGAGCTGCGACACGATCACGCGTTCGCGCCCGTTGATGATGAAGGTTCCCATGTCGGTCATCAACGGGAGATCGCCGAGGTACACCTCGCTTTCGATCACCTCGCGGTCTTTGCCGCCGAGCCGGACGGCAACTTTGATGGGAGCCTCAAACGTTACGTCGCGGTCGCGGCATTCGGCGATGGTGTATTTCGGCTCGCCGAGGGAGTAATCAAGAAACTCGATATAGTTGCTGTGCGTGAAATCCCAAATAGGGGAAAAACTTTTGAGCAGTTCGGGCAGTCCATGTTCAAGGAAATATTTATAGGAGTTGTGCTGTAGTTCGATCAGATTCGGCACCTCCAGAACCGGCAGAAGCCGGTCGGAGGCGTGTTTGACTTCCTTCATTAAGTCCTCCTGGGCAGAGTGGCGGCAATTTGCTATGGTACCCCGTCTTTCGTCCAAATTTCAACTGGGAAATGAACTTTCCCAAGGTTTTTTGCGTCTTGGGGGCGCTGACAGAAATGCGGCGGGCGGCCATAATTCTGCGTAGAATCACCATGGGGACGCGGGGAGTTGCTATTTTAGCCGGAATCGGGCTCGGATTGCCCGCTTTCAGCAGCAGTTTTTTTGCGGTTCGGGTGGGCCTTGTCAGTTTCGGCCCGACCGGCTCGTGTGTGGTGAGCTCGGATTCTGCCTTCGCCGCCTATGAGGGCCAGGCTGACAAGCCGTTCGCTGTGCTGCCCGCGGGAGGTTCGTGCAAGGTGAGCGCGCAGGGAGACAGGGTTTTGGTCGGCGGAAAGGTGTGCCAGACGGCGTATTTCAGCTCGTCCGGCTCCGTTTTGAAACTGGCGGTGGGAGCGGTGAGCCGCCGATATCGGGGCTGGATTCACGTTTCCGCCGAAAACGGCAGGCTGCTTCTGGTGAACGAAGTTTCTTTGGAAACCTATCTGATGGGGGTGGTGCCGTGCGAAATGTCGGCATCGGCGCCGTTCGAAGCGCTCAAGGCTCAGGCGATCGCCTCGCGGTCGTATGTGATCAAAAAGATTGACGGCTGGGGATCGGCCCGGTACGACGTGGACGACAGCGTGAACTGCCAGGTGTACCGGGGAGCCGAATATGAGAGCGAGAACACCAACCGGGCCGTGAGAGAGACCGCCAACCTGCTGCTGACCTATCAGGGCAAAGTGGCCGACGCGGTTTTTGGGGCGAACGCGGGGGGAATCACCGAAGCCGAAGACGCGGTTTGGGGAGGCCCGCCGGTGCCGTATCTGGTTCCGGTATCCGACCTCGATGCGAGCGGGAAGCCGTACTCCGCCGATTCCAAGTACTTTAGTTGGAGCGTCGAGTTTGGACCTGAGCAGATTTCTAAGGCGATGGCGGGTTTGGGCAGGCCGATCGGGTCGGTTCTCGACATTCGGATTGCGGCGCGGACCTCGACCGGCAGGGTGAGCCAGTTGGTTGTGACCGGCAGCGAAGGCTCCGCAAGCGTGACGAGTTCGGAACTGCGGAAGGCTCTCGGGTACGACAAACTTCGAAGCGCGTTATTTGAGGTTTCAAAGTCGGGAACGGGTTGGCGGTTTTATGGCAAAGGATGGGGGCACGGCGTTGGGCTGTGTCAAGACGGCGCTGTGGGCCGCGCGAAAGCCGGGCAGACGTTTGAGCAGATTTTGGCGGCTTACTATCCTGGAACTCAGATTGCGCTGGTGCGGGGCGATCCTTTGGGATTGTCGTCGCGGGGCAGCGTGATAGACCGCCGGAAGTTTTCGCGGTAGTCTGCGCATTCCTCCCGTTTTCATGCTGTTTCGTTCGCTGATTCTGAAAATCGCTGGTTGGCGGTGGGTTCGACGTTTTGTCGAGACCAGCGCTTTGACCCGCGGAATCGTGCGCCGGTTCATCGCGGGAGTTTCGGTGAAATCGGCGATGGCGGCGGCGCTGGAGGTTCGCAAGAAAGGTTTTAGGGTTTCGCTGGACTGCTTGGGTGAACACGTCCGTTCGGAAGAGGAGGCGGATGCCGCGGCGCGCGAATATCTGGATCTTCTTCAAGCGATTGCGGATTCGGGGGAGTGCTTTGGCAGGGCGCCGGAAAACATCAACATTTCGATCAAACTGTCGCAGCTTGGCTTGAACTTGAACGCTGGGCACTGTGTGCGCAGGCTCGAAACGATTTTGCTGAAGGCGGCGGAATGCGGCAATTTCGTGAGGATTGATATGGAAGAGAGCGCGATGGTGGATGCGACGCTTCAGGCGCTTTGCGCTGTTTGGCCTAAGCACAAAAACGTGGGGATTGTGCTGCAATCCATGCTGAAAAGAACGCCGCAAGATTTGGAAACGGCGATTCGGCTGGGAGTGCGCGTTCGGCTTGTGAAAGGCGCTTATCTGGAGGAAAGTGCGGTTGCGCATCAAGAAAAAGCCGAAGTGGACAAAGCGTATTTGAAGTTGGGAAAGCAGCTTTTGAAAGAAGGGTGTTTCCCGGCGTTCGGGACTCACGACGGCGCGCTGGCGGATCAACTTGCTGCGTTTGCCGCGAGGCATGGAATCGGCAAGGGACGGTTCGAATTTCAGATGCTGTATGGAATCCATCGAAAACTTCAGGAACGGTTGTTGAAAGAAGGCTATATCGTTCGAATCTACATTCCTTACGGCAAAAGTTGGTATCCGTATTTCAGCAGGCGGCTTGCCGAACGTCCCGCCAATCTGCTGTTTTTCATCCGCAGCCTGTTTTCGAAGTAGTTATTCTCGAACGCGCAGCAGCAGTTCGTCAATCCGCAAGCGCCATTTTCCTGATTGGGCCGAACCGCTTTTGACGGCGATAATCTTGGCCTTCATCCGTTTTGTTGCGGAGTCAATGAACCGATTGGGGTTGGTGGTGATCGTAACGGAAAACGGCGTATCAGACTGCGAGATCAACCGGCTGTCAATCAGTTCGTAGGATTGATTCTGGAAATTGTAAAGATAAGCGGATTGCGTTAGCGGCGCGCCGCTGCTGGATGACTCAAGCGAAAACGAAACTTGCGTGGTGCTTGCGATGCGTGAAGTGAAACTGAACTCGGCTTCTACCGAAGAGGGCGGGCCGCCGTTGTATGTAACGCCTTGCTGCATATCGAGCCTGCGATCATCGCTTTCGCGGGTGTCGTTGAGCGTGCCTGCGGCGATTCTTCCGTGGCTGATCGTTACGGTTTGGGCTGGGTACACAACGTCGCGCGGGCGGATTCGGTACACGCTTCCCGAGATGTATCCGACCACGTAAAGAAAACCGTCGGGGCCGATCTTTAGATCGGTGACGTTGCCGAACTGATAGCCCAGCCGATATTGATCGCGTTCGGCGTTGTTGTCGGCCACAAAATCTTCGGTGCCGGGCTTCAGGTTGAAGCCGTTGCGCTGCGCATTCATATCGAACAGATAGATGTTGGTGAGGTTGATGTCGGCGCACACGCAGTCGTATCTTTCGGAAGGCGCGAACTGAATGCTGTTGAGAAACGCAATCGCGGTGATGCCTATGGGTGTGAAAAACGAGAAGACTGGGTCTTGATAGTATGCGCCGGGAAGCATGATGAGATCGGACGCGTTCCAATCGGTGTACTGGTTTTCGAAATACGCTGCGCCGCGCGAATCGGGTCCCATGATTTTGCGCCAGCCGGAATTGAGTCCCGGCCCGCCGATGTTGATTTCATCGTACTGATCGGGGCCGTTTTCGGTGAACCAAAGTTTGTTGGTAAGGGGATCGAACGCGATGCCGAACGGGTTGCGCACTCCGTAGCAGTAGTAGGATTTGATGCGAACGTCGGGGTGCATGATGAACGGGTTGTCGAGCGGAATCGAGCCGTCGAGTTCGATCCTTTTGATGCCGCCGACGCCTGCGACGTTTGTTGGACTGTAGTTTTGTTCGATGGTCGGGTTTGTGTAGTAGCCGCGGTCGAGGTCTCCGGTGCAGATGTACAGCTTGCGGTCGGGGCCGATGGCGATGATGCCGCCGTTGTGATTTGGGCCGTTCGATTGCAGACTGTCGAACGGGAACGTGATGAGCGTTTGAACGAACACAAGCGTCGTTCCGTTGAAAAAGAACTTCTCGACTCGGTTATCCGTCCACGAGCCGCCGTCGGTGTTGCTGCTTGAGTGTGAATAGTAAAGGTACACGTAGCCCGTGCCGGAGAAATCCGGATCGAGACAGATTCCCAAAAGTCCGCGTTCGTTGTTGTTTGCCACTCCCAGGTCAATCGCGTCGCCCTGATAAACGCCGTTCAGAAAACGCTTGACTTTGCCCGTGTTTTTTTCGGTGGTCAGAAACTGATCGGGCCCGACGAACGCGAGCGCGACAGGATTGCTGAGCCCCGATGCGACGACGTCGAATGTGTAACCGGGAAGAAGCAGCGTTTGCGCATTTGCGGCAGCCGCAGAAACTGTGATGGTGAACAGGATAACGGTTTTCACTCGTGCACCTTTACGACGAGTTGGTCAATCGAAGCCGACCACTTTCCCTGCGTTACGCCGCCGATGCGGCGGTAAGAGACGCGCGCTTGAATCTGTTTGGTGTTCGGTTCGATGAATCGCGACGGGTTGGCAGTGATGAATACGGTTAAGACCCGCTCTGAAAACGGATTGGATTGTGCGACGATCTCCCATTGCGACGTCTGTTGGTCTTTCAGTTCGACCGTTTCCTGTACTCCGTTGAAACTTGCGCCGCTTTCGATCATCACCTGCAGCTGAGTGGTGGTCGCGACCGTTGATGTTGCGCTCACTTCGAACTGAATGGGCGCATCGTTCGAACCGGAAAGAACGGCTCCTTGCTGCAGTTTCAGCCGGTCGTCATCGGAATCTTCCAAACTTTTGGTGTTGCCGCCGAGAAGCAGTCCCCTGATGATGCTTAGCGTATCGGGCCACGCGACGTAATCTACCGGGCGGATGCGATAGACTTTTCCTGCCGCGATTCCGACCGCATAAAGAAAACGATCGGGCCCGATGACCAGATCGGTAAGCGAGTTGAACGAAAACCCCCAGCGATAGAGATTGCGTTCGGTTGTGTTGTCGGCCACCGTGTCTTCGGTGCCGGGCTTATAAATGATTCCATCCCTTGCGGGATTCATTTCGAAAAGATAAAGATTGCCATTGTTGTTGTCGGCAATCATCATGTTGTTTCTTTCGGGGGCCGAGAACTCGATGCTGTTCAAGAACACGATTCCGGTTGGTGCGATGGTAGCGAGCCAAGAGAAAATCGGGTCTTGGTAGTAAGCGTTTGGCAGATAAACAAGATCGGACGCGTTGAGTGTGTTGCGCGAATCGGGTCCCATCAGTTTGTTCCAGCCAGAGTTGAAACCTGAGCCGGCGACGTTGATTTCATCGTAACTGTTGGGGCCGTTTTCGGTGTACCACAGTTTGTTGGTAAACGGGTCGAACGTCATGCCGAATGAGTTGCGGATTCCGTAGGCGTAGTATTTCCACACTTTGTTATCGGAATATCCGGTGAACGGGTTGTCGGAAGGAATGGATCCATCGAGGTTGAGGCGGATGATGCCTCCGACGCCGGAAATCAGTGTGGCGCTTTGATTCTGCTCCAGGCGGTTGCGGTTCAAATCTCCCGTGATGATATAAAGTTTTCGATCGGGACCGATTTTGATGATGCCACCGTCGTGGTTAGGGCCGTTATTTTGGGAGCCGTCGGAAGGGAACGTTATCAGCGTCTGCACGAACGTGAGCGTGGAGCCGTTCCAAAAAAACTTTTCCACGCGGTTGTCCTGCCAACTTCCGCCGTCTACGTTCGATTTGGAATAGTACAGGTACAGGAATCCGTTGACGGCGAAATCGGGGTCTAAGCAGATGCCAAGCAGCCCGCGCTCACTGTCCGAAGCAACAGCAAGGTCGAGCGCATTTCCCTGGCTGATGCCGTTCAAGAAATGTTTGACAATTCCGGTGTTCTTTTCCAAAACGAGAAACCTTCCAGGGCCGATGAACGCCATCGAAGTGGGCAGGCTGAGTCCGGTTACGACGGTTTCGACTTTGTATCCGGCAGGAACGGTTTGCGTATGCGCAACACCGGCGAGAGCAATCAGCGCAGACAGCGCGGTTAATCTCATAACTTCTCCCTTCTGCGAACTGGCACGATTGTATCTTAAGTTGCGGATGGCCGCGCGCGTCTGGTATTTTTCTCAGGTGAGTGAACTGGTGGAGTATTGGCTGTTCGGCAGACGGCGTCTTGAAACGGCTGTGGAAGGCTTGAGCGATGCGCAGGCCGAATGGCGGATGCATGACAGCGCACATTCGGTGATCGAAATCGTTTATCATTTGGCGGGCGCCGAGCAGTATTGGTGGAAGCGGATGAAGCCTGCACCTGATTCCGATCCGCATTTCGATCCAAAGCTGGAGAGTGCGGTGTTCGACGGTTTTTTGCGCGATGGAGCCTGCCCGTTCGGCGGAGAAGAGAACAGTTTGAAGCAGTGTTTGAATGTGTACCAAAGAACGGGCGGACTTATTCGGCCGATTTTGGAATTGCCAACACGCGAACAGTTAGAGATGCGGCTGATCAGCCCGTTCGGTGACGACGTTTCCGGCAAAGAGGGGCTGATCAGATTGTGTTCTCATGCGCCGTATCACTGCGGGCAGATCTGGGCGATGCGCTTGCACCCGCAGTTTCCGAAAAACTAACCTTCCTTCAGGTGATAGATTTTTGGAACGCGGCTCACAGGCGCTGGGCGGATGGAATCAGCAAGCTGCTTCATTTGGCGTGCGTATTCCAAAATGCTTTCGACTTCGGGCATTTGCGCGCGCGTTTCACGATCGGCGGCGAGCGGCCCCATCATCTGGTCGGACGAACTTTCGTCAGGAAGTCCGAGCAGGTGTCCCAGTTCGTGCATGGTGGTTTTTTCGATCTGGCTTTTTGAAAGTGAACGCCCCCAGGGAAGTTTTGTTGCGACTTGAATCTGCCCATAAATCACGACGAAGCCGTAAGAATCGAGTTCGCGAGTCCAGGAGTTGAGTCCGGCGACGCGCTCGCTGCCATAAAACACGTCGTTTTGAAAGTGCACTGTGACTGTGGAGCGCGTGGCGTCTTCGACGAACAGATCAGTTCCAAGCGTCACGTTCCAATTCGAGAGTGCGTTGCGGCCGGCCTGAACGCACGGCGCGGGGCCTTCGAACTGGACATAAATGTGATCGGGCAGCGTGCCGAGGCGGGCGAGGTTTGCGGCGGCTTCGGTGCGGCCGCCAGCCAGCTCGGAAAGGGCAGCCTCGTATTGCGACCGGAGCGCCGGACTGATGCCGACGGGCCTGTAAGACGTTTTCGATTTTGCGGCGCTGCCGATTGCAAAAGCGGTGAAAGCGCAGACGAGCAGGACGGTTCTCATGGTTTCTCCCGGTTCGAAATTGGGGATTGGGCAGTCCCCAGTTCAAAACATCGGCAGAATCAGGTTTTGCCTGCACGGGGAAGTGGGTTAAGAATCCTGAAAACTGTAAGAATTAGGGTGAGGGTTTTGCGCCGCGCAGTTGGGGGGCGGTGTTTTCGGGGAGCGTGTCGTTGATGAACACGCCGCATCCAGCCTCGCTGCCGGCAAGGTATTTCAGTTTGTGCTTTGTGCGATAGGGCGGCAGGAATTCGACTTCGAACCGCGTGAAATCGGTTGGGTGCTGAAAAAGGCTCATGATGTAGGGCATCGAGAAACCGAAAAGCGCGTCCAATCTTTGGGCTGCGTCTAAGATCGCGCGCGCGAGCGCATCGAGGCATGCATCGTTCATTTGAAGCAGAGTGGGGATCGGCTGTTTTGGCAGGATGTGGAGTTCATAAGGATATCGCGCGAAATACGGAACCAACGTGATGAAATGTTCCGATTCGGCAACGATTCGGCGGCCATCCTGCATTTCGAAATTCAGCCAATCGTGCGCCAGCTGGCGGCCGGTCTTTTCAAAGTGCATTCTTTCGGATTCGAGGCGCGTTTGGATGGTTCTTGGAATGAACGGATAGGCATAAATCTGTCCATGAGGATGGGAGAGAGTTACGCCGATCTCTTTGCCTTTGTTCTCGAAGATATACACGTATTCGATGCCGTCTCGCGAGATGAGATCGGCGTATCGGTCTTTCCACACTCGGCAGAGCGCTTCGACTTTTCGCGGCGAAAGGCCGGCGAGTGTGGCGTGGTGTTCGGGAGTGTAAACGACCACTTCGCACACGCCCGAACTGGGGCGGGTCATCACAAAATCGTTCGGTTCGAGTTCGACGGCGGGCGGCGGCGTGCACAGGCTTGGGAAGCGGTTTTCGAACACGGCGATATCAAAATGCGCGCGGGGGATTTCGGTGGGTTGATTTGAATCGCGCGTGGGACACAAAGGGCAGAAATCATCGGGAGGAAAAAACGTGCGATCCTGCCGATGGGTCGCGGTGATCGTCCATTCTTGCAGAAACGGGTGCCAGCGGAGCTCGGACATTACGGTTTGGGCGGCGTCCACGGGCCGCGCGTTTTTTCATAATCCGCAATTTCGCCTTCGTGCCTTAGGGTTGTGCCGATCAGGTCGAGACCGTTGATGAGGGCGTCTTTGGCGGCAGGCGCGATGTCGAACGTTCCCGACCATCCATCTGCAGCGAGAGTTTGGGTTTGCAAATCAATGGAAACGAGGTCTTGCGCGGCCGCTGCGATGAGACCGTCGAAACTTGGTTTCGGAAGTTCGATGAGCAGCAGCCCGTTGTTGGCGGCGTTCATACGAAAGATGTCGCTGAATCCTGCAGCCGATTCGGTTGTTCTTGCAATAACGGCTTTGAAGTCTGCCTGCTGGATGGCCCACACGGCGTGTTCGCGGCTGCTTCCACATCCGAAGTTTTCGAAGACGGCGAGGATGGTTGCGCCCTGGTTTTGGGGATCATCCAAAGGGAAGCTGCCGCCGCGCAGATCTTTGAACAGAAGTTCGCCATAGCCGGTGCGGGTTACCATGCTCAAGAACCGTGCGGGAATGATCTGATCGGTATCAACGTCAGATTGCGGCAGAAGCGCGAGTTTGCCAGTGTGTTGAACGAACGGTTCCATGTTCGAAGATGTTACTCGGTGATGAAAGGTAGAGGTATGCTCGCGGCCGCATGTCGAAGCGGTTTTATACAACCACTGCAATTTATTATGTGAACAGCGCGCCTCATATCGGTTCGGCTCAGGAGGCGGTGATTGCGGATGTGATCGCCCGGTATCAGCGGATGAAGCGGGACGGTGTGCACTTTCTTACGGGTACGGACGAAAACGCGACCAAAGTTTTTGAAGCGGCGAAGGCGCAGGGCAAAGAGCCGCGCGCGTTTGTGGATGAGGTTGCAGCCGTTTTCAAGAACGTGTTCGACCGCATGCACATTGCGTATGACGATTTCATAAGAACCACCGAGCCGAGACACATCGCGGCGGTGCAAGAGGCGTTTCGAAGACTGCGCGATGCGGGCCACATTTATCAGGGCAGTTATGAAGGGTGGTACGACGTGCAGACCGAGACGTTTTATAAAGAGTCCGACCTTGTTGACGGCAAAAGCCCGGAAGGGAATGAGGTTCGATGGGTTCAAGAAAACAACTATTTCTTTAGACTTTCGGCTTTTCAAGATCGGCTGCTTTCACATATCGAGGCCAACCCTCAGTTTATTCAGCCCGAAGTGCGGCGCAACGAGGTTTTGGCATTCATTCGGCAGGGGTTGCGCGATGCGTGCATATCGAGATCGGCATCGGGTTGGGGCATTCCGGTGCCCGATGACGAATCGCAGGTGATTTACGTTTGGTTCGATGCGCTGATCAACTATATTTCGGCGATCGGATGGCCGGATGGCGACTGGAAATCCTATTGGCCGGCAGAGATGCAGCTGGTGGGAAAGGATATTTTGGTGAGGTTTCATTCCACTTTGTGGCCGGCGATGCTGATGGGGCTGGGATTGCCGCTTCCCGACGTTCTGCTTGGCCATGCGTGGACGATGATGGGCGAAGAAAAGATCAGCAAATCGCGCGGGAACGTTGTGGCGCCGCTCGATTTGGCTCAAACGTTGGTGGATCGCGGCGCTTGCGGCATCGAGCTGGCGGTGGATGCCGTTCGATATTATATGATGCGCATCGCTCCTTATGAAACCGATTCTACGTTCACGTTCGAAGACTTCGATTTGAAATTCAACAGCGAACTTGTGAACGACATCTCCAATGGTGTGCACCGAGTTGTTTCCATGCTGCACAGTTTTTGCGAAGGTTCGATTCCGATGGCCGAACCCGATGCGGAGGTTGTGAAAAGAACTTTGCACGATCTTCACGTGCCCACTTTTGCAAACGGTCTTGACCTTTATCGCGTGGACAGCGCAGTGAAAGCTGCCGATGCCATTGCCGCGGAACTCAACGTGTACATTGACCGCGAAAAACCGTGGGACCTGAGAAAAACCGACCCTCCGCGGCTGCAAGCGGTGATGGTTACGATGGCATATCTTGTGAGGACTCTCGAAGGATGCCTGCGGCCGTTTACACCGGCAATCGCGGATCGGATCGCGGCGCTGTTGGGACAGGAGCCGCTGCTGAAACTTGACCAGTTGGGAAGGACAGATTCCTTCAAGCGTGGAGTGAAGGCCGCAAAGGCCGAACCGCTGCTGATGCGCATTGAAAAAAGCGCCGAAAAGGAGGTGAAAAAAATGGAAGAAACGCAGGAAGATCTGATTTCGATCGAACAGTTTTCAAAAATCAAACTTCGCATTGCGCGTGTGCTGGATGCGCACAAGGTTGAAAACGCCGACAAACTGCTGCGGTTAGAATTGGTGGTCGGAAGCGAGCGAAGACAAGTGCTTGCTGGAATTGCGCAGCAATACAGCCCCGAAGAGTTGGTGGGCAGGCAGGTGGTGCTGGTAGCAAACCTTCAGCCACGCAAACTGCGCGGGTTCGAAAGCCAGGGGATGATTCTTGCGGCCGATGCCGAAGATGGCGGAGCAATTCTGCTCATGCCCGATAAACCCGCGCCCGAAGGCACAAGCGTTCATTAGCGTTTGACTTTTCGAATCAACGCTCGGATCGGGTCGAAATAAAGGTCGGCGACGCGTTCTTTCAAAGGGATGATCGCGTTGTCGGTGATTTTGATATGTTCCGGACAGACTTCGGTGCAGCATTTGGTGATGTTGCACGCCAGCACTCCGGCCTGGTCTTTGATGAACGGCCTGCGTTCGGAAGCGTCGAGCGGATGCATCGCAAGCGCCGCGATGCGCACCATCTGGCGGGGCCCATAAAAGATATCTTTTCGATGCCTGTCGCGCAGAATGTGGCATACGTCTTGGCACAGAAAGCACTCGATGCACTTGCGGAACTCCTGCACGCGGTCAACGTCTTCTTGCTGCATGCGCAGCGGTTCTGTCGAGCCCTCGTCTTTCAGTTTGAGCGGCGCGATCGTTTTGGCAATTTCATAATTCCAAGAAACGTCGGTTACCAGATCTTTGATGATGGGAAACGTTTTCACGGGCTGCACGACGACCGGTTTTTCGGTCGGCAGCGCTTCAATTCGCGTTTTGCACATCAATCCGGGATGGCCGTTGATTTCGGCGCTGCACGAACCGCATTTTGCGGCTTTGCAGTTCCACCGGCAGGCAAGCGTGCCGTCTTGTTCTTTTTGAATTTGATGAATGGCATCGAGAACCACCATTCCCGGCGCGGTCTTCACTTTGTATTCGCGAAATTCGCCGCCATTCGAATCTCCGCGAAAAACGTGCAGCGTGACGGTTTGGGTCATGATCTAATCCTTCAAAATCTCCTGGTACTCGGCTGGCGGTTCGGGCACGGGCGTTGCGTAAAGCTTGATGTTTTCACCCTCTTTTTTGGCGCAGACGTTGTGCTTGGCCCAAAACGGATCTTCATTCGGGTAGTCGGTGCGCCAGTGCCCTCCTCGGCTCTCTTTGCGCTCAAGCGCCGACCGCACCAAGATTTCTGAAGATGTGAGCATAAACAGAACATCGCGCGCCGCGTGCCACGACGGATTGAATTTTTCATCCCCTGAAACAGAGATGTTTTTTGCGCGCTCTTGAACCTGTTTGATTTCGTTCAGCGTCGTCGTCAGGCTTTCCTCGGTTCGCGCGATCATCGCGCCCGTCTGCATCGTTTCCTGGAGTTCGGCGTGCAGCGTGAACGGGTTTTCGCCATCTTTGCGGCCGAACGGGGCGAACAACGTTTCGATCTCCTCCTCGATCTGGTGAGTATCGGGTTCATAAAAACTGCTGGATTTGGCGAAGGCGCCTGCCGCATCGCCTGCGCGTTTGCCAAAAACCAGCAGGTCGGTTAGGGAGTTTCCTCCAAGCCGGTTCGCGCCATGCAGTCCGCAAGCCACTTCTCCTGCGGCAAAAAGACCTTGCAGTGTGGTTGCGCAGGTTTCAGGTTCCGAGGTTACTCCGCCCATCGCGTAATGAATTGTCGGATAAACCTCCATCGGCTGACGCGTAATGTCCACATCACCCAGGTGCAAAAACTGATCATACATGCTGGGAAGTTTTTTCTTGATGTAATCGGCGCCTTTGTGCGACACGTCCAGGTACACGCCTCCGTGTTCGCTCCCCCGACCCTCTTTGACTTCTTTATAAATGGCGCGCGCGACCACGTCTCGCGGAAGAAGTTCGGGCGGGCGTCGGTTGTTCTTTTTGTCATCAACCCACCGGAGCGCCTCTTCTGGGGTTTCGGCAGTTTCGGCACGATAAAAATCGGGAACATGCGAAAACATAAACCGTTCGCCATTGCCGTTCTTTAGAATTCCGCCTTCGCCGCGAACGCCTTCGGTAACCAAAATGCCTCGCATGCCAGGCGGCCAGATCATGCCCGTTGGGTGAAACTGCACCATCTCCATATCGCGCAGTTCGGCTCCGGCTTCAAACGCCATCATCACACCGTCGCCCGTGGATTCCCAAGAGTTGGATGTGAATTTGTACATTCTTCCCCAGCCGCCGCTTGCGAGCACAACGGCTTTCGCTTTGAACAAGCATAACCCGCCGTCCGATCGGCGATATCCTATCGCTCCAACAATGCGGTCTCCGCTTGTCAGAAGCCGCGTGAGCGTGGTTTCCATGTGGCTTTCGAAACCCAAAGCGACCGCTTTGTCTTGGAGCGTGCGGATCAGTTCCAGTCCGGTCCGATCTCCAACGTGCGCTAATCGCCGATATTTGTGGCCTCCGAATGCGCGCTGGCTGATCAAGCCTTGCGGGGTTCGGTCGAACACCGCTCCATACCGTTCAAGTTCCAGGATTCTTTCGGGCGCTTCTTTGGCAAAGATTTCCACCGTCCGCCAGTTGTTCAAGAATTTGCCGCCGCGCATGGTGTCGCGGAAATGCACCTTCCATCCGTCTTCCGGATCAACGTTTGCCAGCGCGCACGCGGCTCCGCCTTCCGCCATCACGGTGTGCGCCTTTCCCAGCAAGGATTTGGACACGACTCCGACTTTGCATCCCGCTTCGATTGCGCCGATCGCAGCCCGAAGGCCCGCGCCCCCAGCGCCAACCACCAACACGTCGTATTCGAACGTTTCGTAATTTCGCATTAGAACCTAAAAAACACGTGATCGGCAATCGCCCCCGACGTTACCGTGCGCACATACAGATCGGTGAGCGACACCCAAACCAGCGAACTCCACGCGAACAGCTGATGCCGTTCATTTAGATAAGTTACTTTGCGCCACAATCCGTACAGGCCTTTGTGCTTGCTGAAACTGTTCACGCACCCGCCGCAAAAATGCCTGCACGAATGGCACCCAAATGTGTAGGCACCCAGCAGAATCACGTTGAGCAAAAGCACCAGCGTTCCCACGCTGACGCCCCATCCGCCGCCGTGATACATCATGGATCTGATCACATCTATCGCCAAAATCACGATGAAGATCGCCGCGAAATACCATGTGAACCGGTGCAGGTTTTGCAAAATAAACGGAAACTTTCTTTCGCCCGTATACGCGCTGCCTCCCAGACCGCGGACTGCGCAAGCCGGCGGAGTGAGAAAGTACGAGCGGTAATACGCTTTGCGATAGTAGTAGCACGTGAGCCGAAAACTCAGCGGAAAAACCAAGATGAGAATTGCTGGGGAAACGTGGTAACCCCAGATCTTCCAATCAATCGGAATCAGCGGGGAATACAGCGGGCTGAGAAGGTCGCCCACCTGCCCGGCTTGATAAAGGTCGCTGAGGTGAATCGGCGCCGAATAGTAGTTGTTCTCGAAAGTCCTGAACGTGGCATAAACCACGAAAGCCGTGAACACCACGGCAACAACCGCTGGCTGAATCCACCAAGCATCGGTACGAAAAGTGCGCTTGTCCTGCGATCGGCGTTGTGGGGTTACCGCCACAAACCCTCCATGGTCATTGGAATAGGTGTCAGTTTACCCGTTATCGGTTCGAGGCCGTCGCGCACATCTCGGCCAGCATCCGCTCGATGGATTCGTTTTCATTTGCCGCCGACATCTGTCCTTTCAGTCTCAAATCGGCTTCCACCAAGCAGCGCATCATCCTGCCGATCCTATCAAACGACAGCGAGTGCGCCATCCGCATGATTTTGTTTGCCGCCCATTCCGAACGTTCGTATTGGCTGATCAGGCTGTGCTTTTCTGGGCAGAACATGGCGGCATCAGGGTGGGAGATCGAAATCTTTGCCTCTTGCAGCGCCTTGGCCTGCCACAACAGGCGCAATTGACGCGAAATCTGAGGAAACAGCTCGCGCGTTACCGAATCCATGAATTTTCCGGACGATCTTTCGAGCAGTTTCCAATTCGAAAGAGCGCGGCCCAAATCGCCGACAGCCACCGCATCCAAAAGCTCGAACACCCGCCAAGTTCGGCTTTCTTTCACCGACGCCTCCACCTGCGCGGCCGATATCTGCTTCGATTCAAAGCAGAGCGCGAAAAGTTTATCGAGTTCCATCACGGCATCGCCATACTCTCCCTCCACCAGCTGCACGAGTTTTTCAATCGCACCAGATTCGGCGGTGTAGCCTTCTCGCGCAGTTTTCTCCTGCAAGACTTTGGCGATTTGGGCTGATTTCGGAGCGGAGCAGTCCACGAATCTGCCGCACTCTTTCACTGCGGCGATCAGATCTTTGCGTGTTGAGGTGGCTTTTTCGCCCGATTCGAACACCAGAATGAACAGTGCGCCGTTTGGCAGTTTCGAAACCGTTTCGATCAGCGCCGCCGCTTCGGAATCTGAAAGCCTATCAGCCCGGCGAAGAACGGTCGCTCGAGCATCAGAAAGAAAAGGCGGGGTCAGCGCCGACACCATGACCGACTGAATGTCCGCTTCGGCGGCGTCGTATTCGTTGTAATCGAAACTCGAACCTGGTTCAATGCCCCGCGCGTTCAGCGTCTCCGCAAGGCGTTCTTTCAGAATTGACGGCTCGCCGCCGACCAAAACGTACGCTTTATCCAGTTGATCTGTTGACACGAGTTCGAGACGTTCGCGAGAACTGCTGCACCGCGGAACGCAGCGAATCTACCTCGGTTTTGTCGAAATCTTCTCCAGAATAAAACAGCCTCTCGAATCGGGAGCAGATGACCGAGGCCGCTGAGCTCAACTCTTCGGAGGGACGGAACTGCCGGACGTATTCGCGGACAGTTTCGGTCGAAAGCCGCGGCCTTCCCACAGCAGGCTTCAAGCTTTTCATAAACATTTCAAAAGCCGAACGCAACTCTTTCAATCCATGAGGAAGCCTTCGCGAACTTTTCATCCAACCGATGATCTGGGCGGCAACAAAGACCGCAGCAAGAACTCCCACCACCACAAACCCAAGAATCAGCGCGTTGCGCGCCGTCAAAAACCCCTCGTCGTCACCCAGAGTTGAGCCGACTCCGGCACCGGGCACAGCGTCGGCAAGTTCGGTGGGATCGAACGGCACCATTCCGTAGCCCTCGAAGTAAACCTCCGTCCACGCGTGAGCGTGCCGATCGCGCACGATAAAACTGCCTCCCTCTTTGCTTTCCGGATCGAGCCGGAACCCCACAACCATGCGTGCCTGAATGCCTTGGGTTCGGCACATCACCGCAAGCGCGCTCGCAAAAAGATCGCAGTAGCCCTCGTGCGTTTCGAACAGGAACGCAGCGACGCGATCCCCGTCGCCGGAGATTCTGTCGGCCTTTAAGTTATATCTGCAGCGGCTTGCGATTTCACGCATCAAGGCTTGCACTTTGTCATAGTCGTTGTCATACTTCTGCGCGACGCTGTTCGCCAGCGTAATCACGCGCCGATCCCAAGAGCCGTTATCGGCTTGTTGAAGTTCATTTTTGGTCTGCTCGCGATCGGGGTTTTTCACCGCTCGCAGTTCATCGGGAGTGGGCTGCACCACTTCGGATTTGCACCAAAAAGTTTTGCCGACGGGAAGGCTGTCATCAACAAGAATCTCTCTTGCCGAAACGCGCACACCGCCGTCATATTCCACGCGCGTGGCATATCCCGGCACCGGAACACTGAGCTGCGGACGGTTGATCGTTTCCACAGTGGTCGTCACCGTTCGTGGGTTTTTTAGCTGCACGGGCAGATCAATCAAGTAAGTTTTCGCATAGGGCAGATTCGACTCCGGCGGCGATGCGGCGGGCTCCAACTGAACAGTCTGCCGATCGTCGGGAGCGATCCAACCCTGTCCGCGATAGGCGATGTAATGTTTGCGCCGAATTAGGTTGATTCCCGGAGCGGTGCGAACCCGCAAAAGCGGAAAGTTTGATGCGGTTGCTGGTCCGTTTCCGATCGTCTGATCGTACCGCTGCGTTGACGCTCCGGTTGCGCTGGTGGGTGGGCGGATGGTCAATCGCAAATCAGGGTTTCCCAAAACGTTGCGGATGGTGTTTCCAACCGTTGGCGAAATCACCACAGAAGCGAGCGCGATTGCGACCACCGACGAGATGGCCAGCGTAGGTCCTGCCATCGAACGCCACGAACTGTTTCTGAGTTTGTAGATGTCAGTTTCGCCGGCAGCGAACGCCGTTGCGACCATCACTCTTGTGTGCAGGCGGGTTAGAAGCACGGCAACGCTCCCCATGAACACCACCAGCCAAAACTCAAACCAGTTGCTGGTTTCCAGCCAACTCAGAATTCCGAAAAGCGCAAGCCCCGGCACAAGCATAAAGAACATTGCACCGTCCGTCCAGATGAAAAAACTGCATCCGACGAGCAGAAACGTAAGGTAGGCCGTGTTCAGCAGTTGAAACGGGAACCCTTCGCCCGGCAGCAAACTGTTCAGGTTCATGATGTTCACCGCGATGAGCACAGCCATGGCGATTTGTGGATACGAAGCGTATCGCAATATGCTTTTGTTCTTCATCATCCGGCGAAACGCAAAACTAACGAACAAACCGACCACGCACATCGTTCCGAGCACCAGACCCACGGCGCGCATCTGCAACGAATCGCCCGATCGAAAGATCGCCACGAAACAGGCGATCGCCAGCACAACGTAATCGAGGCCGCTCGCTTCGAGCAGCTGCAGTTGTTCGGATGCGCTAAGCCGCTTTCTCATCGGTAATGAACGGATTCGTGACGATTTTTACGCGCACGCCTTTTCTTGATATTGCCGAGATGAAATCGGCATCGGTTGCCGCAAGATAGGGAAGTTTTTCGTTCGGGCCGACGAACGAGCGCACATCGTAAACCAATACCAGAACGCTTGAACGATGGGAAAGCGTAACGATCGCCTCGGCAAGCCCGGGTTCGGCAACCGTAATCATCAGCACGAAGGTGTTGAATGCCGAGGCTGTCTTCGAGGCGGTCGCGATTTCGTCGGCAAACAGATGTTGATGATCGCATTCCGCCCGGGCCAAAGCGTCGCAAATCTGTTTATATCGCGCATCGGCGGAATGCGCCGGCTGCCGATCGGTTTCCAAGTTCGGGAATTCAACCGCGCTTCCACGGCCGAGCATGATGTCGCTGATGTATGCGGCGTGCCCGCACATGGCTTCCAGCGTGGACTGGTCATCTTCGCCGAATGCCGTGCCCGATGTGAGTTGAGGAAGAATCATGAGATTCGTGTTGAATCCGGTTTCGAACTCCTTGACTTGAAGCGTTCCGGTCTTCGCGGTGCTGCGCCAATGCACATGCCGCAGCGAATCGCCGGCAGCAAATTCGCGCACGCCTTGGGTGCTCATACCAGAGCCGCGGTTTTTGCCTTCATCGGCCTGATTCGCGCCCCATCCGCTGAGCGTGGCAAGATCAACGCCCAACGGAATTCTGCTCGGATGCACCACGATCTCGATCGGGTCGGCTTCATAGGTGCGGTTCACATGCACAATCCCCATCGAGTCGGTGCTCCGCACCATAATTTTCGACCAGCGATAGCATCCGCGCTTTGTCGCGCGAAAGTCGTACCGCGTTTCCACCGCTTCCTCGAAACTGGGCGCAACCGGAACGGGCCGCACGTCCAAACTGCGTGCCATCCGCGGCGGGATAACATCGGAAATCAGCAGCAGCGGCCTGCGGATTTTCCATAACGACCAAACGCGGATTTTGATGCTGACCAGCTCTCCAGCCACAATCACTTTCGGCGCCGAACGCGCAAACCTCAATCCGCGCACAGCCAACTCCGCCTGAAATCGCATCATCAGAAGGGTTACGATCAGCACGGTGCTCATGTAGAACAGCTGCTGACCGCGGGTCAGCACTCCCACGATCATCAGAAAGAGCGCCGCGACAGTTAATGTAAGAAGTGTGTAGCGCTGCGTCATGCAACCGACACCGGAACGCGCACCGAACTTACGATGTCTTCGATCAACTCTTCGGCGCTCACACCGCGCGTTTTCAAATCCGCCCTTGGAATGATGCGGTGACCCAAAACGGCCGCGGCCATCGCTTTCACATCATCGGGACTTACGAAATCGGCGCCGTTCACCGCGGCGTGCGCCTGCGATGCAAGCATCAAAAGCAGCGAGCCGCGGGGCGATGCGCCCAACACGATCTGATTCGCCGTGCGCGTTTCGGCGACAATCTCCACGATGTATTCGCGAATCTGCTTCGCAACTTTCACCTGGCGCACCGCAAGCTGGAGCGCGCGAAGTTCTTCGGGCGTCGTTGCCTGCTGCAACGTTTCGATCGGATGCGAATGCACCTGCGTGAACAGCACTTCCGACTCGGCCGTTTTGTCGGGATATCCCAGCGTCAGCCGCGAAAAGAACCGATCGAGTTGGGCTTCGGGAAGGGGATATGTGCCGGTCAGCTCCACGTTGTTTTGCGTGGCCACAACAAAAAAAGGCTCGGGCAGCGAGTGCGTGATGCCGTCGGTTGTGACTTGGCGTTCTTCCATCGCCTCGAGCAGCGCAGCCTGCGTTTTCGGAGTCGCGCGGTTGATTTCATCGGCCAGCACAACGTTTCCAAAAATCGGCCCGGCACGAAACTCAAACTCCATCGTTTTCTGGTTGAAAACGCTCGAGCCGGTAATGTCGCTGGGCAGAAGGTCAGGCGTGAACTGAATCCGACGAAACTCGCCGCCGATGCTTTTGGCGATTGACTTGGCGAGCATCGTTTTTCCTACTCCGGGAACATCTTCCAGCAGCAGGTGCCCGTTGCAAAGCAGCGTGATGACCGCCTTCTCGATCACGCTCCGCTTGCCGATGATCACATTCTCAATCTGCCGGACGATCGTCTCGGCTTTCTGGGCGATTTGTCCAACTTCCAAACTTTTCCCTCTTTTTGAACGAATAAGGAACGGATGACCCACCCCGTCCGTTCCCTGTGACGATAAATTATGCGGCATCCGTGCGCCGATGGGAAACGCGGGGGCGGCGCCCAAGTATCCTCGGCCAATGATTCTTGCCGAAGCATCCTGGCAACAAGTCCGGGATTTCAGCCGGGAAGCCGTCTGCCTGATTCCCACCGGAAGTCTGGAGCAGCACGGCCCGCACCTGCCGCTCCTTACCGACACGATTCTTTCGACCTTCGTGGCGGCGGGAGCCGAACGCCTCCGCCCCGAGATCACGCTTCTGTATCCCGGCGTGTGGCTCGGATGCAGTTCGCATCATATGGCGATGGCCGGCACCGCCACCGCCTCGACACAAACGTACATCGCCGTGCTCACCGAAATCATCAAATCCGCAATCCATCACGGATTTAGAAAGATGTTTGTGCTGAATGGTCACGGGGGCAACACCGAACCGAACGGAATTGCGCTGCGCGAACTGAAAGTCAAGCACCCAAACCTTACGTTCGCGCATTGTGGATACTTCGCGCTGATTCCGCCTCAACTGCTCGAATCCACCATGCAAGGGCCATTCAAACATATCCGCCACGCGTGCGAAGCCGAAGCCTCGATGATGCTGCACGCCGCGCCTTCGCTGGTGCGCAGACAGGCGCTCCGCGACGACGTTCTTGAAATGCAGCCTGCGGCGCCGAATGGACTCAACTACATTCAGCCGTTTGATGAACTCACCGAAGAAGGCTCCCTCGGATACGCCACACTCGCGACGGCCGAAAAAGGACGACTTTTGTTGGATGCAGCACTGCAGAAAACCGCCGAAGCGATTGATCACATCCACGCCGGGTATTTCATGCAGTCGGTTATCAAAACACCGTGAGTCGGCTCGGCTGGATTCTCGCGTGGGCGGCGGCCGTCCTTCCCATCGCCGGGTTCTGGACGTACGGACTGTTCGATCTGGATGAGGGGATCTACGCCGCCAGCCTGCGCGAGATGCAGCGAAATCATGAATGGATTATTCCAACTTTTGGCGGAAAACCTTTCCTCGAGAAGCCGATTTTGATGTATTGGGGGGCGCTGGCGGCATCCGAGGTTGGAGTCCCAGGCGTGGCGGCGCTGAGGCTTTTTCCGGCGGTCTGCTTTGTGGGACTTTTGGCGGTGATCGCGGCGTTTGTCCGCAGGTTTTATGATGACAAAACCGCCGCAGCTGCGATGCTTGCGGCGGCGTTCTGTCCTTTGGTTTCGGGGGTCGGACGACTGTTCATGCCCGATGCACCGCTGCTTCTGTTTTTCACGCTGTCGCTTTTTGCGTTTTGGATTTCGCTAAGCGGAAGCTTGTGGTGGCGGACGGTCGCGGGATGTTCGCTTGGATTGGCGATGCTCGCGAAAGGGCCGTTTGTGGTCGTTGCGTTTGCTGTGATTGCTGCGTGTATCTGGTTTGGATGCGCAGACGTTCGTTACGGAATGAAGCGCGGATGGATCGCTTTCGTCATCGCGTTTGTGGCGGTCGTTTCCATCTGGTATCTTCCGATTGCGATTCGCGAGGGCCCACAGTTTTTCCGCGAGTTTGTTTTGAAGCAGAATCTGGCTCGGTTCGCAGGGGGCGACGAAGCCCATCCCGGACCGTTTTTCTATTACATCCCGGTGCTCATCCTGGCGCTTTGGCCGTGGGTTCCTTCTTTGTTCTGTTCGATTCGAAATCAAAAAACCGATTTGGAAAAAATGCTTTGGGCATGGAGCGGCGTGATCTTCGTTTTGTTTTCTGCGGCGGGGAGCAAACTTCCGCACTATGTGGCCCCCGCGATCGTACCGCTTGGGGTGCTGGCAGCCGCTGCGGCGTCCAAGCGCCAAGCGGGAAGCGGGGCATGGCAGGGCTGGGTGCTTGCCGCTCTTGGAGTGTCGGCTGCGGCATCGGCTTGGCTGCTCCGTGCCTGGCCGGTGGGAGGCTGGATCGCCTTCGGCGTTTGGCTTGCAGGTGCCGGAGGCGCGATCCTGGCGTTCGAGCCGCGGATCAGGCGGCTGACCCCCGCAATAGCGGCTGGCGTGTTTTGGATCCCGCTGCTTGCGGCGGGAATGCCGTTGTATTGGCAATCAACCCACGGCGACATCTATCGTGTGGCGATGTTTTTGAAGGCCGAGCATCCCAAGGCCGTTTTGGAGTACCGGATGGACGGAATGGGTGAGCCGCTCGCCACGTCGCATCCAAGCCTTCGATGGTATTGCGACTTCCAGCCAACTGACATCGAATGGCCGGAGCAGATTCAGGTTCTGCTCGAGCGGGGAAGTTTTGTTCTTTCCAGGCGGAACCGGTTGACCCCGTCGGTGCTTCGCGAACTCCGCTCGAACGGTTATGACTTGGTGTTGGTTGGGGAGGATTTCGGCGAGTACCAACTGTTCCGCTGCGCTTCGGTGCCGTAATCGGTTGGCTTGAAGATAGTAGACGTTCTTATCTTTTATTCGGTTTTCGCGTAGACAAACGGTACGAAAAGCGAAAATTGGAGGACGATTTCCAATTTTTCCCTTGATTTTCCCAAACCTGTGACCTATGCTAACCCCCAACACCCTACGGACGGGGTGCTCCCTATGGGCGAGGGCTTGGGCGCTCTCCCAGTTGTAGATGGCGGGCCCACACGGATGTGGGCCCGCCGTTGACGCCAAAGAACTATGGAAAACATCGCCGCGAGCAGACGAAGAATCGAAACCAAGCGGCAGTTGTTGGGCCACGACGAAGCCGTGATTGACGACAAGGGTCGGCTCCGGCTTCCAAAGAAGATGGAAGAGGCGTTGGGAAAGCCGTTCGTTTTGTGGGTGAACAAGAGTGGATTGCTGAGCGCGTGGTCGGAAGAAGAGTGGGAATGGCAGACGGCGCGCGCAAGCGAAACGAACATGCAAAGCGAAGAGGATGACGAGATGCTGCGAGCGTTGGGAGAACGAGCCGAGGCGAACATCAAATGCGATGCTCAGGGGCGTTTTGTGATTCCCTCGCGGCTGCGCGAGTTCACAGGATTGAAAGAAGGCGAGGTGGAGCTGATTGGGATGGTAACGCATTTGAAAACCATTCCGAAGAGGCAAGCCGGCAAGGCTTGAGGTGAAGCGGCACAAACCGGTCCTGCTAAAGGAAACGTTGGAGCTGCTTCGCATCGAGCCCGGTGCCGTGGTGATTGATGCGACGATCGGACATGGCGGACATGCGGCGCAGATGCTCCGCATGGCAGGACCGAAAGGGAAGTTGATAGGGATAGATTGGGACGAACAGATGCTTGCAACAGCTAAAGAGAACTTAAAGGATGTGCCCGGCGCGAAAGTTTTTCTTCACGCAGACTTCCGCGACATCCCTCGCCGAGTTTCGGATGCAGCCGACGCGATTCTTCTTGATTTCGGTGTGAACTTGGAGCATTTTGAGGCTGTCGAAAGGGGTTTTTCGTTTCAAGCCGACGCGCCGCTCGATATGCGGATGGATCGGTCTTCGAAAGAAACCGCGGCGGCGTGGCTGAACCGCGCGACGCACGGAGAGATCGCAAAGACTTTGAGGGAGTTTGGCGGCGAAAGGTTCGCAGGAAAAGTTGCAGCCGAAATCGTTTCGCGCAGAAAACAGGGAAGGATGAAGCGCACCGGCGATCTGGTGGAAGCGGTGCTCGCGGCGATTCCGCCCAAAGCCCGTGACAAACGCATTCATCCTGCAACGCGCACGTTTCAAGCGGTGAGAATCCGCGTGAACGATGAACTGGAACAGTTGGAGCAGGCGATCATCGCCATCGCTGATAAGTTGAAAGACGGCGGAAGGCTCGCAACATTAAGTTATCACTCAGGAGAAGACGGCTGCGCCAAACGCGCGATGAAACTTTTGGCCGAAGACCGAAGATTTCGAATTCTAACGAAAAAACCGATTGTGCCAAGCGAAGCGGAAAGGCGTGACAACCCAAGCAGCAGAAGCGCAAAACTAAGAGGCATTGAAAGAATCAAGGAGGAAACTGAATGAGTGCAATATTACATCCGGGATCTGGACGTTTGTCCGGCGGAATTCAACATCGAACGCGAGTGTCGAATCGCGGGCTGGGCGCCCGCGTGCGCTCTGCCGCAGTTTTTGCGGTGTGCATGACGGGGTTCACATTCCTGCTGCAGCAAACGTTTTCGTTTGCAGGAATGCTGATGATCGAAAACTCTCGGCGCGTGGCGCAGACGGCAGAAGCGCGGGCGGCTGCGGCATCCAAAGGCACGCAAGATTTGCGGTTGGAACTGGCACGGATGCAGAGGGCCGATTCCATTGACCGCTGGGCAACGGTAAACGGGTTCGTTCCGTCTTATGCGGTAGAGCATGAACCGAGTCAGCCCGAGTAAGGTGGAATCAGAAGGAAGGTGGCATGCATGGGTGGCTTTCGCAATCGTGTTCTGCGGATTTGGAGCCGCCGCCGCGAATCAACTGCGGGTGCAATGGTTCGGGCGCGCGCGAGTGCTCCAAAACGCAGTTGCAGTGCACCGCTTAGACTCAACGCGGTTCCTCACGGCGCAGCGTGGCGCGATCTATTCTTCCGATGACAAGCTGCTTGCTTGGAGCACCGACGAATCGAGTTTTGGGCTGAACCCGAAAGATGTTCCGCTGAATCCGGCGCTTTATCGGGAGTTGTCGAACGTCACGGGAATTCCGGCATCCGAGCTGTATGATTGTGCATCTCGGGGAGGGCCCGTGCGCGAATGGCCGGTTGGACTCAATTCGGAACAAACCGACGCGGTTGATCGAATCAAGCGCAAGTATTCCGCCGACGGAATCTGGTGCAAACCCACAGGCCGCCGCACCTATCCGCTTTTGGAATACGGAGCGCCCGTTGTTGGATTTGTGGATAACGGCGTGGGGCGCGCGGGAATCGAACAGTCGTACGAAAAAACGTTGCGCGGTACGCCCGGCATGCAGATCGGTGTTACGGACGGAGAAGGAGAGTTTCTTCCGTGGACAATCAAAACGTCGGAATCTAAACCGAAAATTGATGGCAAAGATGTTCACTTGACCATTGACAGCGATTTGCAAACCGTGGCGATGAAATCTTTGGCCGCCGCTTGCGAGAGCAATAAGGCAAAAACTGGAATATGCATTGTGATGCGGCCCGATACCGGCGACGTTTTGGCGCTCGCCAGCTGGCCCACGTTTCACCCCGATGAATATCAGCTGGCTCGACTGATGAGCCATGAAAAGCAGAGAACCAGCCCTGAACTTAATCCCAACGTCGCTTATGTGTTCGAACCGGGATCTACGTTTAAACTGTTCACGATTGCCTTGGGGTTGGATTCCGGAGTTGTGCACCTAAGCGACACGGTGAACTGCACCGGATCGAAACAGTTTTCAACGAAGGTGATTCATTGCGCACATGGGGCTCGACACGGATTGATGACGCCCGATTTGTGCATCGAGCAAAGCTGCAATTTGGCCGCCGCAACTTGGGCAGTAAAAATCGGATACGATCGCTATTACGATCTTTTGAAACGGTTAAACATTTTGAAGCCTGCCGGCGTGGGCTTAGCACACGAGGCCGTCGGGCAGTTCCGCACCAATGAGTTTGCGAAACTGCTGCAGATGGCGAACTTGGGTTTCGGTCAGTCCATTAACGTTGCCCCATTGCGGCTTGCCGCAGCGTTTACCGTTTTTGCGAATCACGGCATCATGTGCGAGCCGCGCTTGGTCGCATCGGTTGGAGGCGACCCGATGCCGCCAGCGAAGCAGACGCGGATTTTTTCTGCCGAAACGGCAGACCGTGTGCGCCGCATGATGGAGTTGTGCATTGACTCGCCTGCCGGAACAGGACACAATTTGAAAATCAAAGGGTATGCCTTGGCAGGAAAGACAGGAACCGCGCAAAAGCTCGGCAGTTCGAAAGGTGAAAACTACGTGAGTTCGTTCGTTGGAATCGTTCCATCCAATCAGCCCAAAGCGTTGGTGCTTGTGATGATTGACTCGCCTTCGAACGGAAGTTATTACGGCGCGAGCGTCGCAGGCCCGGTTTTTCGTGACGTCGCACAGTTCACGATTCAAAAAAATCATCTGCCGCCGGACCGCCCGGGAGAGTTGACCCTTGCGGTTCGCTGAGGCTGCCAGCCTGAGTAACTGCACCGACGTGTTTGGCGATGCCGAAATTGATTCCGTTTGCGTTGATTCTCGCGCGGCGCGAAGCGGTTGTGTGTTTGTGTGCATGCCCGGCAGCAAGAACGATGGCCACGCGTTTATTCAATCCGCGCTGCAAAACGGCGCTTCGGCGGTTGTGCTGAACAACGTTGCCGAAATCGCCGCACTTCGCGATCGTCGTGTGCCCTGCGCAATCGCAAAAGACACTGTGGATGCGTGCTGGCGGTTGTGCAAGGCGGTTTATGGCGATCCCACTGCCGATTTGAAACTGATAGGAGTCACCGGCACGAACGGAAAGACCACTACCGCGTGGCTGATTGCGCACATTCTTGAAAAGACGGGCATGGCGGCAGCATATTCCGGCACGCTCGGCGCTCGGTTCGCCGGAGAGACGATCGAAACCGCACACACAACGCCCTTTGCGCCGGAAGCTAACGAACTGATGGCTGCGCTGAAACGGCGGGGCGCCGGAACTGTGGTCATGGAAGTGTCATCGCACGCTCTTGAGCAGAGGCGGATAGACGGATTCGAATTCGACTGCGCGGTGTTCACAAATCTTTCGCAGGATCATTTGGATTTTCACGAAACGATGGATGCGTATTTCAGCGCGAAGTGCCGGCTGTTCGAAGGAATCGGCCTTCGGAAAACTCCGGTGCGGGTTATTAATGCCGATGACGATTTCGGCAAACGTCTTTTGAAAAAATATCCCGGCGGCGTTTCTTTTGGCGAGCGAGCCGATACGTTTCGGTTGGTGCGCTCGCGCTTTGACGCGGAAAGTTTAGAGTTCGATTTTTTGCACAACGGCAGTTTGTATCAGGCGGCGATGCCGATCGGCGGAAGGTTTAACGTGATGAACGGGCTCGCGGCGGTTGCGGGCGCCTTCGGCGTCGGCGTGCCGCCCGATGCAGCGATCGCCGCGCTGCGCACCACGCCTCCCGTTCGTGGAAGGTTAGAACCCGTGCCTACTGGTGCACCGTTTTCTGTCATTGTGGATTATGCGCACACGCCGGATGCGCTCGAAAAACTTCTTATTTCGGTTGTCGAACTTCATCCAAAGCGAGTGATTACGGTTTTTGGATGCGGCGGCGACCGCGACCGCGCGAAACGACCGAAGATGGGTGCGGTTGCGGCGAAATACTCGACGAGAATTTATGTCACGAGCGACAATCCACGCACCGAAAACCCGCACGCAATCATCGAAGAGATCGTTGCGGGTATGCAGGGCGCCGATGCGGTGATTGAACCCGACCGCCGCGCCGCGATCCGCCTTGCGATTGAATCTGCGCAACCGGGAGATCTGGTGGTGATCGCAGGCAAAGGGCACGAAGATTATCAGATCATCGGCGACAAAAAATATCATTTAGACGACCGCGAAGAGGTGCAAAACGCGCTCAGGAGTTTGTCCAAATGACGCTGACCTTCGACGAAATCGCTGCGGTGCTCGGGACGCGGCGCGTGGGTGACGGCATCGTCCGCGGAATCTCGCTGGACAGCCGAACCACCGAACCCGGCGATCTGTTTTGCGCGATTGTCGGCGCAAATCACGACGGACACAATTTCATTTCACAGGCGGTGGAACGGGGCGCCGTCGCCGTGATGACCACAAGAACGGTCGCATCGCCGGTTCCAAGATTTGTGGTCGAATCCATCGAAGACGGTTTGGCAAAAATCGCGTTGGTGATTCGCGCGACGTTCGGCGGCAAAGTGGCAGGAATTACCGGAAGCGTTGGAAAGACCAGCGTGAAGGAGTACTTGAGCGGGGCGGTGCAGGATGAGTTTGCTTTGAAGTCGCCGGGAAACTTGAACACCGAGTTCGGCCTGCCAAAGGTGTGGATGATGCTGGATTCGCGCGCGCGTTTTGCAGTTTTAGAGATGGCGATGCGTGGGCCGCGACAGATCGCGCATCTCTGCTCGTTTTCTAAGCCGCAATACGGTGTGATCAGTTCGTTGGGGACCGCGCACATCGGAGAACTCGGAAGCCGGGAAGCGATCGCCGAAGCCAAATGCGAACTGTTGCGTTCGCTTCCGCAATCGGGGTTCGCCACCGTTCCGGCCGATGATGGGTTTTTGGACCTGATGTCAGAATCGTGCGGGTGCCCGTTTCAAACATTCGGTTTTTCCGAGGATGCAGATTGGCGCGTTGCCGAGTGGGAAACGGATTGGAAAGCGGGACGGACCCGCGCGCACGTGTTGCACAAAAGCGAAAAGTTCCAATGCGACGTGGAAGGCATGGGCTCTGCCGCAGCGCGTAATGCCGCGGCCGCGCTTGCCTGCGCCGTTTCGATGGGTGTTGACGCAGTGACGGCGAGCCAAGCGATGATGACCGCGCGGATTCCTGCTGGTCGAATGAAGTCGCTTTTCATTCACGGCGCGCAGATCATCGTGGACGTTTACAACTCGAGTCCCGAATCGTGTTCGGAAGCGATCGCCAACCTCGAACGCATTCCTGCTGCGGGCAAACGGGTCGCGATTCTGGGCGACATGCGCGAACTTGGTGAGTTTTCGAAAACGTTTCATCTGGAAATCGGCGAAAGAATTGCGAGATCGAACATTGACTGTTTGATTGTTGTGGGCGAAGAGGCCGCGCTGATTGGAAAAGGTGCCGAAGATGCGGGTTTCAGGGGCGAGATTCAATATCTGAAAACCGCGATCGAAGCGAGGCCGATCGTGATGGGACTTCGTGAAGGAAGCGTTGCACTTTTGAAAGCCTCACGCGCGGTGGAATTGGAAAAAGCGCTTCCCGAATCGGAGGTGAAACTTGCCTGAAGAAATGAGGTCGTTTTGGACGGCGTTCATCGCTTCCGCGCTTTTTGCGTATCCGTGGATGCGCGCGATGCGCGTCATGAACGCCGTGAGCGAAACTTATGCTTTTGCGCCCGAAAGCCACCAATCGAAATCCGGCACGCCGAACGTTGGCGGTGTTTTCGTTTTGGCGGCGATTCTGATTGCGGCAGCCGTTTGGATTCGGGGCGCTTTCACCGAGATCAGCATCATCGTTTTCGGTTTTGGAATCATCGGGTTTTTCGATGACTATCTGATCAAGAGGCTCACGGGCCAGCGGGGGCTGCGATGGAAAACAAAGTTGGCTGCGCAGATCGTCGTCGGCTTAGTTTTCTGCGTGGTGCGCGGTTTCAATTGGGAATCGGCGTTCGCGGCGTTCATTCTCGTCACTTTTGCGAATGCGTACAATTTTACCGACGGCTTGGACGGCTTGGCCGCGAGCCTGATGATTGCTGCTCTGATTCCGTTTGCCGCGCTGCAATCTTCGGCATTGGCGATGGCGATCATCGGCGCGCTTCTGCCGTTTTTGGTGATTAATGCGCCCCCTGCCAAATGTTTCATGGGAGACGTGGGAGCGCTTCCGCTTGGAGCGTTGTTCGGCTGGGTGCTGCTTTCTTCTCCGTGGAAAACCGAGTTGTGGCCGTGGCCGCCTGCCGCCATTTTCTTAATCGAACTGGTTCTGGTTCCCGTTCAAATCCTCGCGGTAAAAACGATCAAACGAAAAATCTTTCCGGCAACGCCGATCCACCATTCGTTCGAACTGATGGGTTGGCCCGAAACGAGAATTGTTGCAGCGTTCGTTGCGGCGCAGATTGTGCTCGGCGCAATCAGCCTAAGTCTCATCGCCGATTGGAGCGCAAAACGATGACGAACAGTTATCGCGATGCGCGCGTTGTGGTCATCGGCTTGGGACGCGCTGGATTTGGAATGTCCAAAACGCTGAACGCCGTGGGAGCGAAAGTTTTGGCAGTTGACGAAAAATCGGCCGACAATCCGGATCTTCTTGCCGCATCGGATGCGCTTTGCGCGGCTGGAGTGGATGTCATCACAAGTTGGTCGGGCGACTTGCAGTTTTCGACGTTAGATCTCATCGCTCCGTCGCCGGGGGTTTCGGCAAATCATCCAACGCTTCGATCTGCCGCCGCTGCCGGGGTTCCGATTCATTCAGAAATGGAGATCGCGTATCGCATTTCGCGCGCTCCTATCATCGCAGTCACGGGAACGAACGGAAAGTCAACGGTTACGGCGCTCACTTGGCACATGTTGAAAACGCAAAAGCAGAGCGCAGTTCTTTGCGGAAACATCGCCGGCAGCGGATATGACGAAACCGTTGTTACCACCGCGGCGCTGAACGCGAGCCCCACGGATATTTTGGTGGCCGAAGTGAGCTCCTTCCAACTTGAATGGATCGCCGAGTTTCGTCCTCGTGCCGCGGCCATCATTCAGATCGCGCCCGATCACCTCGACCGATACTCCAGTTTCGAACAGTACGCGGCGACCAAGCGGAAGGTTTTTTCAAACATGGGGGCGGGCGATACCGTCGTTGCTCACCACGACAGGCCGGAAACGTTCCCGCCAACTGAATCCGGCGTGAATCTTTTGAGCATCGGCTCGACCGGCTGCGACGCTTTGCTCGAACAAGGCCGTCTTAGTTTTGTGAACAGCGCGGTGGTGATCGAATCGCGGAGTCTTTGGTTTCCTGGACAGCATAATCTGGAAAACTGCGCGTTCGCATCGCTGCTCAGCCTGCCGTTCGGTGCAACGTTGGAAGGCTGCTCGCAAGCCATAACCAGTTTCAAAGGTCTGCGAAACCGAATGGAGTTTGTCGGCGAACAGGCGGGCGTGCGTTATATCAATAACAGCATGTGCACGAATCCCGCGGCGGTGGAATCTTCGCTATCGGCATTGGAAGGATCAACGCTGCTTTTGGCCGGCGGCGTTTGCAAAGTGAGCGACCTCTCTCCGCTTGTTCGAATCGCATCAAAACTAAAAAAGGCGTATCTGTTCGGCCGCGATGCGCCGAAACTCGCCGATGCGATCGCCTCGGGTGGATGCGACGCCGAGCGGTTCGACACGTTGGACGAAGCCCTGAACGCCGCACGAAACGAAGCCGTCTCCGGCGATACGGTGATTCTTGCTCCTGGCTGCGCAAGTTTCGATCAGTTCGACAGTTTTATCGAACGCGGCGATCGTTTTCGATCCTTAGTGTTGGAGCGCGCCCATGCTTAGAATGCGAGACCGGTCGTTTGCGATCATCGGCGACAAGACGGTTTTCTGGCTGGCAGCGATTCTTGCAATCGGCGGACTGTTCTGCACGTTCGATGCCGGTTATGCGAATTCGATCCGCGAAGGCGGATCGCTCGTTTCGACCGAAGTGAGGAAGCAGTTCGCGCTCCTTCTTTTGTCTGCGTTCATTTATCTGGTTATTGTAAGAAGTTCGTGGACGCGGCTGCAGGCGATTTCAAAATGGCTGTTCGCTGCTCTGTTCATCATGTGCATTTTGGTGTTTATTCCACCCTTAGGACACCAAGAACGCCAAGCATGGCGCTGGCTCGATTTTCGCGTCGGCTATCTGCAGCCAGGCGAACTGATGAAGCCCGTGATGATTCTGTTCGCAGCATCCGTTCTGATGCGCAAACCGGTGCAATTTGGCAGAGTTTGGCGCGATTGGCCCGAGTGGATGGATGCGAGGTTCGTTCCGTTTGTCCGCGCAATCTTTCCGTGGGTCCTTATAGGAACGGTGGTTTTTCTCATCGAGCGTCAGCCCGATATGGGAACGGCGTCGTGTGTCGCGATGTGCGCATATGGAGTTCTCTTATTCGGCGGCGTAAGGGCCAGAGTTTTGATTGGTCTCGCGATTGTCGGGCTCCTGATGTTTTATCTGTTGGCGCATTCCAAGGACTATCGCGCAGAAAGAATGCTTCGCAACGCCGACCGATGGTCGCAGGAAGGCGTGGCGACGTTCGGTTATCAGCCGGCTGAATCCGAAAAAGCCCAGGCAGTGGGGGGTCTCACAGGAGTTGGAATCGGACGCGGACACGCCAAGCACGTTCTTCCGGCGGCAACAACCGATTACGCGTTCACCACGATCGCCGAGGAGTTCGGGCTGATGGGTTCGCTGATCGCGATCGCGCTGATCGCCGGTCTTTCGCTGCGGTTGATCGTGCTTTCTACGCGCGCGCCAAACCGATGGTGCCGCATGGTCATCGGCGGCGTGGGGTGGTGGATCGGATCGCAGGCAGTCATTAATCTTTTAATGGTGGGAGCGCTGCTGCCTTCCGTGGGAATTCCGCTGCCGTTTATCAGTTATGGCGGAAGCAGCCTGCTGGCTCTGGCGATTGGCCTCGGAGCGGCGCAAACGTGCGTCAACAGGCTTTCAAGTTTGGAGGATCGCGGTGCGGCTGATCGTAACTGGCGGCGGTACGGGCGGACACGTCTTACCCGCACTTGAAGTCGCGCTTTTGGCGCGCGAAGCGGGACACGACGTACAGTATTTCGGAAGCGTTCGAGGTCAGGAGTCACGCGCATGCGCGCGCGCCGCGATGCCTTTTCGCGGAATCGAATCTCGTCCGCTCCGCAGGCTTTATACGTTTCAGGGACTTTCGTCTGCAATCGTTCTTCTGCGGGCAGTTGGCGCCGCAAGAACCCTGCTCAATGAAATTCGCCCCGATGTACTTTTTTCAACCGGCGGCTATTCCGCCAGTCCGTTCTTGACCGCATCGCGAATGCTCGGAATCACGGTGGTGATTCATGAACAAAACTCCGTTCCGGGGCGCACTCACAAAATCGCCGCGAAACATGCGGCAAAAAAATGCATCGTGTTTGAAGAAGCCGCGCTGCGGTTGGGAGAGGGCTGCGTGCGTACAGGCATGCCGATTCGCAAAGAGATTGTGAAAGCCGCCCAACAACCGAAGCCCGATTCGAAAGAGGGTTTCCTAACGTTTGCCTTGGGAGGTTCACAAGGCGCGGCGGCGTTGAATGAGGTCGTCATGTCAGCCGCGCTCAGAATCAACGGTCAGTCCAACCGATGGTTGCATGTTTCCGGCGAAAAGCAGTACGAATCCATGGCGAAATCCGCCGACCGCCTCGGCGCTTTCCCAGGGTATCGCATCAGGCCGTATCTTCAGGCTGGCGAGATGGCGGATGCGCTCGCCTCGGCTGATCTGGCTGTCGCGCGGTCGGGAGCGGGAGTGCTTGCCGAACTTGCGCTCTTTGGAATTCCCTCGATTCTGATCCCTTATCCGTTCGCCTACGCCAATCACCAGTATCATAATGCCAAACTGTTTGAAAACATGGGTGCGGCAGAAATCATTGAACAACGGCTGCTAACGCCGGAAAAACTTGAAACGGCGTGGCGCGAATGGCACGCGAACGAAGACCGCCGCGCCGCCGCATCGCAAAAGCTGAAAGAGTGGGCGATTGCCGACGCCGCAGAGCGGGTTCTGCAACAGATCGAAGAGGCGCATCGTGCTCACCAAGGCTGACATCAGCAAGCATTTCCGGTCGCCCATTCAACTGCCCTCGCACGGCACCATTCATCTGGTTGGAATCGGAGGTGCAGGGATGTCGCCGCTTGCGCGAATCCTGATCGAGCGAGGTTTTTCGGTCAGCGGCTCCGACCTGCGGCATTCAAGAACCACCGCTGCGCTTGATGCGATCGGAGTTGATGTTTGGATCGGCGAACAGAAAGACAGGATCAAAAACGCCGCGTTGGTCGTGGTCAGCGATGCGATTGACCCAAACGAAAATCCTGAATTCCAAGAGGCAAAGCGGATCGGAATCCCTGTGGCGCGGCGGTCTCAACTGCTTGCGCGCATTTTGGAAAACAGGCGCGTAGTTGCGGTTGCGGGCACGCACGGAAAAAGCACCGCGACCGCGTTTTTGGGGCAGCTGCTCGCTCACGCCGGTTTCGACCCTCTGACCATCGTCGGAGCCGAAGTTCCAGGCTTCGACTGCGGCGTTCGATTCGGTGAAGGCGAATGGGCTGTGGTGGAAGCCTGCGAAGCGTTCAACGGCATGCTGGACATCTCAGCCGAAACGGTTTTGCTGACGAATTTGGAACCCGACCATCTGGAATTTCACGGAGACTTCGCCGCACTGCAGCGCAGCATGATCGAATTCATTTCCAACACCACAGGCAAAACAAAACTGATCGCTTGCGCAGAAGACAAAGGCTCCTCGGCGATCGCCGCAATCGTGCCGTCCTCCATTCAGTACGGATTCGGCATCGGAGGCCTCGATGCAGCATACGACGGTTCGCTCCGCATCAAAAACGTGCCAATCCAAATGAACACGATCGGCAGGCACAACGCGCTGAACATGCTGGGAGCGATGACCGCGGCGATGCTGCTTGGCGCCGATGAACAGCGGTTGATCGCTGCCGTTCCGCAGGTTAAAGGCTGCCGCCGAAGATTGGAAATCATCGCCGAACAGAACGGCGTGCTGATGGTGGAAGATTATGCGCACCATCCCAGCGAAATCGCCGCATCAAGAACCGCCTTGCGCGAAGCGTATCCCGACCGCCGTCTTGTGGTGGTTTATCAGCCGTTGACCTATGCACGCGTTCAACAACAGTTGCCGGAGTTCGTGCACGAACTCGCGCAGTTCGATAAGCCGATTCTGACCGACATTTTCGATTCGCGCGATCATCCCGCTCCGGGTGTGTCGAGCGCAAGAATCGTCGAAGGGCTGGAATCGCTGGGGATCGAAGTGGAATACGTGCCTTCCATCCATCGTCTGCCGACAAAAGTCGCGAAGATCGTTCAACCGGGCGATCTGCTGCTGGATACCGGAGCCGGCGCTACTGGCGGTTTTATCACCAAACTTCGTGCAGAAATGGATCGCGCTGACGAGCCGATTCGCATCGCAGTGCTGTGCGGAGGAGAATCTGCCGAACGTGAAGTATCAAAACTCGGAGGCTGGCTGTTTACAACTGCGTTGAGGCATGCAGGCTTCAATGCAAACCAGCTCGATCTGACGGAACAGATGCTCGGCCGAGGCGGCCTCACTGACCTGATCGGAAGAAACCGCCCCGATCTCGTCGTGCCTCTTTTGCACGGGCCGATGGACGAGGACGGACACCCGCAGGCCGTTCTCGATCTTTTAGGAATTCCGTTTGTGGGCAGCGGTGTGCACGCAGCGGTGACCGCGCTCGACAAGCACGCATCAAAGCAGATACTTGCGGCGCACGGGCTGAAAGTGGCCGAGGGAGTGTTGCTGAAAGCGGGCGAGCCGGTTCCTGCGGTCAGCCTGCCGGTGGTGGTGAAGCCCAATTCACAGGGCTCGACCATCGGCATGGGGATCGCCCGGACCGAGCAGGAGCTGGACGCCGCCGTTCGCAAGGCGTTCCGTTACGACGACCGGGTGTTGATCGAACCTTTGATCCAAGGCACCGAAGTTACGGTTGCCGTTCTCGGCACGGAAGCGCTGCCGGTGGTGGAGATCGTGCCCAAATCGGGCTTTTATGATTTTCAGGCCAAATACACACCGGGCGCGACCGATGAGATCTGCCCCGCGCGCATTTCGGAATCACTCACCGAACGGTGCCAAAAGATCGCGCTTGCCGCACACCAAACTCTTGGCTGCGAAGATATCAGCCGAACCGACATGATGATTTGCGACGACAGTGTGATCGTTCTCGAACTGAACACCATGCCCGGCATGACACCAACTTCGTTGGTGCCGCGGTCGGCGGCCGCTGCAGGAATGAGTTACGAACAGTTGTGCGAAAAGATCGTCTCAATCGCATTGGAGCGTCATGGGATCGCGAAGAAAAAGAAGGCGTAACAAGCTGTCGCGCACGGTGTGGGCATTCATCTGGACAATCTGTCTGCTCACAATTCTGATCATAGGCGCATACACAAGCGATCTCACACATCTGCGCGTCGTCCGGATCGAAGCGTCCGAGCTGTCGGATCGAAATCGCGTGGCTTCGATCATCAACGCCTATGCAAACATTCCGGAAGCGCAAATTGATGCAAGGGAAGTTGAAAAAAAACTGGAGCAGATTCGACAAGTGGAATCTTCGCGGTTTTATGCAAACGTTTTTGGATTTGCCAGAGTCGAAGTTAAGTATCGAAAACCGATCGCAAAACTTGCGGGCCGCGAGCCGTTGTGCGTTGACGGATCAGGCGAGATCTTTCCTTCAAATTCGGCGGCAAACTTGCGCATTTCCATTGCCGTCCAAGAGAAAGATTTGGCGCCAATCTTGTGCATTGCCGACCCGACAGCGATCCGCGAGCTCGCGGTGGTCGCAGGAAAAGTGCAGGATTTCGCCCCAGGGCGGTACATTCAAGTCTCTTGCGACCAGATGGGCCGATTGTGCTTTAATATTGGCGGCCAAACGACCGTGGTTTTGGGCACGGCCGCCGGCCTGGATCGCAAAGTCGAAGCCGCAAAAAACGCTTTTCAAACCGATCCATCGCTTTGGCAAAAGGCGAAAACATTGAATGTCGTGGATCCGGATAACGTCGTTTATGAATGAGAATTGATGTCTGCACCGCATAAAATCCCCGCATGGTCGGCGCCCGTTTCGTTCGTCGCATTTCTGCTCGGATTTCTGCTGGTGTCGGCGTTCAGCACGCAGCAGAAATCCAGCGGCCGAATCAACACCCAGCCCTCGCGCTATGGATTCCGTTCCACATCCTCCGACCTGATTTCGGTGATTGATGACAAAGAAAAAGAGATCGCCAAGTTAAGAGAAGAGAACGCCAAACTGCTCGCCGCGCAAGTCGAAGGAACCAAACAGTCCGATATCGTAAGCCAAAGCCTGCGCGAAGCCAAACTTCTTGCCGGATTGACCGAAGTGGTGGGCCCCGGCGTGGAAATCACTTTGAAAGACAGCGAGCACGCGCCGCAGGGCGATCCGCAAGTCATCGAGCCGTATCTGATTCATGATGACGACATCATTAAGGTGATTAACGAATGCTGGCTCAGCGGAGCCGAAGCGATCGCCATCAACAATCAGCGCATCGTCGCCGGAACCTCAATTCATTGTGAAGGTCCGGTGGTGTACGTCGGCCGCGTGCCGGTTTCCTCGCCCGTTGTGATCCGTGCGATCGGCGATCTGAAGACCATGTACGGAGCGCTCAACATGAACGGCAGGTATCTGTCGAAAATCCGCCTCACCGACCCCAGCATGGTCGAGCTGAAAGAGGTGCCGAAAATGACCTTGCCGGCCTTCAGCGGCTCCACGCAGAAGCAGTTTGCCAAGCCGGTGGAGGCGCAGAAATGATTCTTATCCCGATTCTTGCCTTGGTGGTCGGCGGCGTGTTCGCGCTGTTTGCGACGAAGCAGATTCCAGGCGACCTGAGCGAATACATCGGCATCGCCGCGCTTGCAGGAACCGACACCGTGCTCGGCGGAATCCGCGCGGGGCTCGAGGGCCGATACAAAAACGATCTGTTCGTTACCGGTTTCATCAGCAACGTCGTGTTGGCGGTTGGAATGGTTTACTTGGGCGACAAAATCGGCGTACCGCAGCTGTATCTTGCGCCGGTCATCACGTTCGGCGGAAGAATGTTTGTGAATCTTTCGATCATTCGAAGGCTGTATCTAACCAGGCTGCAAGACAGCACACAAAGAAAAAAAATGGAGGCGAGCGAATAGATGGATCTCATCACGGCCATTGACTTGGGAAGCACCAAAGCCGCCTGCCTTATGGTGGATTGCCAAAAAGAGACAGGTGCGCGTGTTGTCGGCTTCGGCTCCGCGGACTGCAAAGGGTTGAAGCGCGGCTCGATCGTTGATCTAACCGAAACCGCTCATGCGGTCGCAACCGCAGTCCGCAGGGCAGAAACGATGGCCGGCGCCAAAGCGCACAATCTGGTTGTGTCGCTTTCGGGCACCGAACTTTCGGGTCAATCAGCAAAAGGGATCATTCCGATTGTGCCGCCCGGCCGCGCCGTCACGCGCGAAGATGTCAACCGGGTGATCAATCACAGCAAGCAGATTCCGTTTGCGCACGACCGCGAACTGATTCACGCAATTCCGTGCAAATTCCGCGTTGATGGGCACGACGGCGTGAAAAAACCGATCGGCATGAGCGCCGAACGGCTCGAGGTCTCCACCTTTCTCATCAGCGGGCCCACAACCGAATTGCAGACCTTGGAACGGTGCCTCGGCCGCGCACAACTCGAAATCGAGTTGGTGATCGTCGGCCCGATCGCGAGCGCGCTCGGTGTGCTGTCGCAAAAGCAGATGGATGAAGGAGTGCTGGTTGTGGACATCGGGGGCAACGTTACCGAAGCTGCCGTTTATTCAGATGGCGCGCTCACACACATCTGCATCGTGCCGATCGGTTCCAACCACATCAGTTCCGATTTGAGCAAACTTCTGAAAACCACTCAGGAAGATGCCGAAAGCCTGAAACGTGAGTACGGAACATGCCTGCCCGACTCGGTCGCCGAAACCGACGCCATCCCGGTGCAGCAAGTTGGGGCCGAAAAGCCCCGGCCGTTTTCCAAGCGCGTGTTTGCAGAAATCATCGAAGCCCGGCTTCGCGAACTGATCACGATGATCAAGCAGAACGTCTCAAGCGCCGGCTTCTTCCGCGATGCGGGAAGAATCGTGATTACGGGCGGAGGAAGCAAGCTGCCCGGCATCACAAAACTCTTTGAAACCGAAATGGACGATGCGTCCGTCCAAATCGGCCGGCCCATTCCGCTCGGCGGCCTCAGCGACGTGGCGGAGGGAGAACAGCACGCGGCAGTTGTGGGACTTGTCAATTACGCTCTTCACACCAGGGAAGAGGACTCCGTTTCTGCCGAAACCCGCAACGGAAACTGGATCACAAAAGCCTTAGACGCAATTCTTCGACCGCGCGAACGAGCGCAAATCTGACTGGAGAGGAACTGACATGAGCCCATCAAAAAACCAATCGGCACCGCAAGCCAACATCAAAGTCGTGGGAGTTGGAGGCTCCGGATCGAACGCCGTCAACAGGATGATCGAAGCCGGAATCAAAGGCGTCGAATTCGTGGCGATGAACACCGACGTTCAAGTGCTCGCACTTTCGAACGCACCCGTGAAGCTGCAGCTTGGAGCCGATCTTACGCGCGGACTCGGAGCAGGAGGCGATCCCGAAGTTGGCAAAAACGCAGCGGAAGAAACCCGCGCCGCCATTCGCGAAATGCTCACAGGAGCCGACATGGTTTTCGTAACCGCAGGACTCGGCGGCGGAACCGGCACCGGTGCCGCACCCGTCGTTTCCGAAATCGCCAAAGATTTGGGCGCGCTCACCGTGGCCGTCATTACCAAGCCGTTCACTTGGGAAGGTGCGCGAAGACGGCGCATCGCCGAAGAAGGCATGGCCTCGCTCGGTGCGTTCGTAGACACGATCATCACCATCCCGAACGACCGTTTGCTGCCGGTTGTTGACAAACGCACCACACTCATTGAATCGTTTCGAGTCGCCGACGACGTGCTGCGCCAAGGTGTGCAGGCGATCTCCGACATCATCACCGTTCCGGGACTCATCAACGTAGATTTCGCCGACGTCAAAGCGATCATGACCGGCTCGGGCCCCGCTCTCATGGGAATCGGATCGGGAACGGGTGAGCACCGCGCGCAGCAAGCCGCACAAGACGCGCTGAACAATCAACTTCTTGAAACCACGCTCGAAGGGGCCACGCGACTTCTGGTCAACGTTTCAGCTTCGCAAGACCTGACGCTCGCCGAAGCGAACGAAGCGATGATGTTCATTCAAGATATGGCCGCCGGAGACGATGCGAACATCATTTTCGGAGCCGTGATTGACGACAGCATTGACAGCGAAGTTCGCATCACCGTTTTGGCCTCCGGATTCGATGCCGCCACAAGCGCAGGCAAGCGCGCATTGCAGGCTGCAATCGGTGCGGGAGCCACCCGCCCCGCGGCGACAACACGGCCGCAATTCACTCCTCAAACGTCGCGCACGGCGGCGGTGGAAGTTCCCAGCAGCGAACCGCCGGGACCCGTTCCCAACAGCCATTCCACACTTCCGCCAGGCACCGCTCCAGCAACCGGAATTCCGCAAACGGTGAATTCCGGAACGGGCGAACCGCGCACGTCCGATGCAGTTGATGAAGTGGAGGACGTTCCGGCATTCATCCGCGCCTATCAGAAAAAACGCGGATCGAGCTAATCCACTTTCGGCAGGCGCAATCCAGAGGGCCGGAAGCCTTGCGGCGTGATCAAAATCACGTCGAGCGCGGCCTCGTATCTGGGCGCTCCCGCCAGCAGCCGCACCGTAACGCGATACGAGCCGGGCTTTAAGTTCACATCGCCAAGCCGATACCACGAAAACCCGTCGCCGTAAGTTGAAACCGGATTGTCGCCAAGTTTCATCGGTTCACGGTCGCGCATTTCAACCTGCACAAACGGCCTCACTTCTTTCGGTATGCGCGCGGCGATCCAAACTTCCGACGCGCCCGTACCGGGCGCAGCCTTGAAAGAGTACGAAACGAAGAAGTTTCCATCGAGCGTCATATACGGCGTATCCACGGCAAGATATTTTCCGTTCGAAGTTGCCGCCGAACTTCCGGTAAAACTGAAGTTCGACTCTTCCGGCCTTTCGCCTTCGATCCACGAAAAGCGTCCGATCGCCTTCTCAATCTTTCTAAGGTTCTCGATCATCGAAGCGAAAGCCTGACCGGGGCTCGCCGCAATCCTGCGAGCCGAATCCTCGAACATAAACTGCATGTCCGAAATGTTGATTCCCGCGGCCTTGGCTCTTGCCGAATACGCTTTGTATTTCGCTTGTGCGTCTTCCAACGCATCAGTTGGCACGGGAAGGTTTTCAGAGCCCGTGATAATCATCGGCGTCGTGCCGATCACAAGTTCGATGCCGTCTTTCGAAACTTTCATTTCGGGCACAGTTCCGTCGGCGTTTACAATGCTGATCTGGCTGGGATCCAGATATCGCAGTTTGGTCTTGATTGGCGCGCTCGTCCGCCAAATCGCAATGAACTTGTTGTAAACCGCGTCATGACGATATCCCTCATATCCCTCGCCGATATCAATTCTGTTTCCAGCAGATGGAGTGGGCAGCCACCATGTTCCGCCAGGAAGCTGCATCGTGTCGGCAGGGAAGCGCGCGTTTTCGGGATAAAACACAAAAGAAGGAACGGCAGCCGCCAGCCTCGAATTGAGCGACGTATCAGCCGCCGCGGCTTCCAAAAACGGGAGTTCGGCGTTCGAGCTCAGCCTCAAAAACCAACCTTTGGCTCCCAAATCCGCGCACGACGATGCCGCGATCTGGGCCGCGCGCGCATCCCCAAACGGCTTGCTTCCGTTCGAAATCTCCGTCGCAACCATCCATCCTTTGTTGCGCCATGCGAAAGTGGAACTTGCGGCGCGTGCGGCGTTTTCCAAACCCGATGTCCCTTCATCCGTCCATCGAACGCCCACGCCATCGCCGCTGGGATTTTGCGTGTCGAAAATCGGCGACCATCCGGCCCATTCATACACAACCGGCACGTCCGCGATATTCCTAATCGCTGTGGCGAGACGTTCGGTCCGGCGTGCGGCGCTCAGATCAATCGCGTCTCGCAGGTCCGACCAATAAGCCGACGTCCGCGCATCCACCGCAAGAAGGTTCTCTTCGATCGGATCGAGCAGGCTCTCCACTCCTCGGTTGTTCGAAAAAAGCGGGACCAGCCGAGCCGCGCGCGCAAAATCCCGCAGTTCAAACGACCTCAGCCTCCACGATCGGTTCAACGCGTCCACATCGCGATACTTCGTCTCCAGATAGTTTTGAAACTCGATGCGAAAAAGCGCAGAATCGGGAACGAATCCGCCGCTCGGCCATGTCCACTCCCGCACACGGCCCAGCGGGTTCACAAAGCCTCGAAGCCCTGGGCCGAATCGGGTTTGCGACAAACGCTTCAAAAGTTCATCACGCGCAGAATCGAACCGCTCCCAATAGTCGCTGTGCGATGTGTTCGCATAGTTCGGAAAAATCAGAATGGACCTTCGATCTGATGGAAACGCCTGATCCACCGCAATCGAAATCTGACCGTTCGAGATCGGCGCCCACCCTTTTTTGCTGATGCCCTGACCCTGTTCGGTCGCCACGATGTAATAAACCGATCCGGCCGTGCCCACATCCATCGTGTAAGTGCCTTTCTTTGAGATTCCATCCAGCCGAAAACTTTCGGGCCGGACGATCCAACCCGGCGCCGTCGGAGCCTGAACGTCACGGGCAATCAGATAGCGCAAACCTTTGGCATCTGCATGAGAAATCAAAACGTTCCAATCCGAATCGGGCATTTCCAACACGGCGTCTTTGCAACCGCTTGCGCTCACGGCGTCAATGTTCGCAGCGGTTGCGGAAAATCTCCAACCCAAGGGAAGATAGGGCTGGCCGTTCCAAATCAAGCATCTCGCTTCGTTCACTTTCCACGCAGCGCCCCCATAGTTTCCGGATGGCTGCGCGAGAGCCCCGCCGCACAAAACAATCAAACCGATGTTCAAAATCCAACGCACTGCGAGTATTAGACTACCAGCGGCATCCCGCGCTACGGAGCCGCAGGCGCAACTGCGCGGCCCGTCCGGTTCGATTCAATCGCCGCTTCGGCAACCGAAACCGCCATCGCTCCGTCGAGCGCGCTCACCGGCATCGGGCGGCTGTCTCTCACGGCGCCCAAGAAATCAGAAAGCTGCCGGAAGTAAGGATCGTCGGCCTGCGCCAACGGACTTTCTGACGCCGAAGACCCGTACAAATGCGTGCGCAAACTCGCCACGTTTCTGCTGTCCCACTCGATCATTCCTCCGCTGCCGCACACTTCGAATGCCGTTCGAAACCCTCCGGGATCGGCCCATGTGCCCTCGCAATGCGCAACCGCGCCCGAGCGCATGGTGAGCGTTACGAGTGCGTAATCAATACCGGTTCGTTCGCTCAAAGTCAGCGATTGCGCGAAAACCCGCTCGACTTCGCCGAACGTCCACCTGAGCCAATCAAAGTCGTGAATCAGCAGATCGAGGAGAATCCCGCCGGATTTCGAAAACTCGCCGAACCATGTGGTTCCGCCGTGCGGATATTTTCCTCCGCGGCGCGTTCTGATCGCCGCCGGAGATCCGATTTCGCCTTGAACCACCAAGTCCCGCGCCTTTCGGAATTCGGGAAAGTACCGTACAACCTGCGCGGGCATCACGGGCACGTTCCGCTTTTCCGACTGCTCGATCAGTTGAGCGCATTCCCGCAGGTTCCTGCACATCGGCTTTTCCAAAAGGATCGGCTTGCCCGCCGAAATGCAGTTCACCGCGGCCGCAAAATGTACGTGCGTCGGGATGCACATGTCCACCACATCGGCCCATTCAAAAAGCTCGGATTCGTTCCCGAACGTTTTTGCCGACGTGCTCGCGGCGAACTCTTCCATCGCCGAAGCCGAGATGTCGAACGCGCCCAACTGCACGTCCATCTTCGCGTAATGCCGAGCATGCACCCGCCCCATGCCGCCGCAGCCCAAAATCCCAACTTTCATTCCGATGCCGGATAGAATACGACATTCCGCAGCTATGCTTGCTTCGCTTCTGCTCACCGCCGCTCTCCAAAGGCAGACCTATCTTCTGCTTCCCGAAGCGGGCAGGTGCGGCGGAACGTTAACGGGCAGGGTGATGGTGCTCGAACGGTGCAGGTGGGTGCGCGTTGACTCGCCCCGCAGCATCGAACTGAACGGCCAAAGAATCACAACACGGGCAGACGGGTCTTTTGACTGGACGCCCACCGATCGTCAAGGACTCATCCCCATTGCGGTTGGGAGCGGCACGCTCGCATTTCCATCTCTCGCCGCTCTGAATTGTGAAGGCTCGGCGCCGACGCAGATTCAAAAGATCTCGGAAACAGGCTGCGCAAACGATCTAATCCGCGTGATCGGAACCGGCCTGAATCGCATCCAAAAAATCCTGCTCGATGCAAACGCGCCGCTCACGTTCGAATTCGGATCATCCCTCGCCGGATATTGGCGTCTGCCGGAAAACGCTGCTCCCGGCGGGCACACGCTAAAACTGATTCTCGAGGGCGGTGAATCACTGCCGTGGAACAAGCCGATCCGGATTGTGCGGCTCACCCTCGAAGGTCAAGACAAACTCGACAAAGGTTCGACGCAAACATTTCGGCTGCGCGCCGATGCCGACGTTGTCGCGTGCGCATTCACCAATTCCCCCGCGATCAAACTCAGCGAAACAACCGCCGCACTGCGCGCCGAAAAACCGCGCGAGATTTCGGTGCAGGCCGTCGCATCCGGTGCATACACAATCTCGGCAAACTGCATGGCGTTGGAAAGCGCTCCAAATCCCGATGCGGTGAGCCTGATCGGACAGGTGAAGTCGGGCATGGCGATTCTTGCGCAGATCGTCTCGAGCAAAGGTTTTTCGCAGGATGGCGGGCTGCTGTGCGGATGGACGATTTTGGAAGGAGTTCCAACCTATTTAGAAACTCCCGTTCAACCGCTTGGACGAGTGAAGATCACGGCTCGCGATTTCTTTCCAACTTCGTTGATTGACAAAAACGGCCGGCGGGGCGTGGTGCAAAAACCCTCACTCGACCGCATACTCGAAAGAGTTCCGTCCGGTTTCGTGCAGCCTCACGCGAACTAACTTCGCGGGCAGTCGGTCATTGAGCCTTTCAAACACAAATCGGGTTACCTCTTCCGAAGTCGGAATTTTCTGTTTGAACTCCTCGATGTCAAGGTTCAGATGTTTGTGATCCAGGTAATCAACCACCAGCTCGTTCACAACTGCATCCATTCTTCCAAGATCCACCATCATTCCCGATGTCGGATTCACATCGCCCGTCACTGTAACTTCCAAAATGTAGTTGTGGCCGTGGCCGTTCGGGTTGCTGCATTTGCCAAACAGCGCAGCGTTCTGTTCGTCGCTCAGCTCGGGATTGTGCAGCCGATGCGATGCACAAAACTCATACGTCCGCGTCAGGGTTGTCATGGCGTTGTCTCCTTCAAGGTTTCTTTCGGCCCACAGTCTCGGTGTTTCCTGCAGCCTAAGGTGAGTGAGCCTGACTCCCTCCGGCAGTTGGGCCAGCGCGTCAGCGCAAAACTTAACCAGGTTTTCCAAACTCGGCGCCGCATTTCGAAAAAACGGTACTTCATCATTGATGCTCTTCTGGTCGAACTTCGAAACGATCCGCTCCTTCAAGATTCCATCCAGAACCTTGATGTTAATCACCATGCCTGATTTCGGGTCAATCTGTCCCGCAATGGTTGCCCACAGTTCGTAGTTGTGTCCGTGATAATGAGGAGATGCCCACTTCCCAAACAGAGCGCGGTTCTGCTGTTCGGTCAGGTCATCGAGCCAGTAACGATGTCCGCTCGAGAACGACACTTTTCGTGTAAGTTTCATTTTGGCGAGAACGGCCGCGCCAGGCTGGCTGGAGCGGACGACGACCGGCCCGCACAGATCAGCGCGATCAACGCTGATAAGTATGGCAGAGCGTCGAACAGTTGATAAGGAATTGCTGTCTGCTTCGCTTTCAGCCAAAACTGCGCGCCATATCCCAAAGCGATCAACAGCGAAGCGAACACGGTTCCGGCGATGCTCCACCTTCCAAACGTCACCGCCGCCAGCACCACAAACCCTATCCCGGCTGTCATGTTCGGCGCAAAAGAGTTGGTTTGAGCAATCGTCAGATACGATCCAGCAATCCCGGCACAAACCGCCGCAAAACCGGATGCCTGAAGCCGCGTCTTGATCACCGAAAAACCGAGCGCCGAAACCGATTCGGGGCTCTCTCCGCATCCCCGCGCAGCGAGTCCCCAGCGGGTCTTCGTCAACAAAATCCAAGCAAATAATGGCGCGGCTGCGGCAAGCAGCATCAGAGGGTTCAATGAAAGAAACGCCTCGTTTTTCGGCACGGATTCCACAGCCACAAGTTTCCCGGTCTTCCCAAAGGCGAACGCAAACAACGAACCCGTGATTCCCAGAGACAAGAGGTTCACCGCCGTGCCGGTCACCACTTGATCGCACGCAAACTTGATCACGAACGCCGACGAGACCGCCATCAACAAAACCGCCGAAACCACACCTGCCGCCAAGCCGAGCCACGGACTGTGCGTTGCCGAATCCGTTAAAAACGCAAAGAAAGCGCTGCACAGCATCACACCTTCAAGCCCGATGTTCAGCACGCCAGCACGCTCCAGCACCGTTTCGCCCGACGCGGCGATCATCAGCGGAGTTCCGATCGAGAGCATCGCCGACAGAATCCCCAAAACCTCGTTCATGCATCCGATCCTTCGACAATCCGTGACGAAGCCCGCAAAGACGATGTGCGCACCGCCTGCGCCAGCATGAACAACAACAATGCGGCGCCTTGGATTGCGAACACCAGCGAACTGTCCGCCCGGCCAGCGGCCTCCAACTGTTTCGTTCCGGCGATGATCGCGCCGAAACCGAACGCCGATGCTAACGCCCCCAAAGGATGCAGCCCGCCAAGCAGCGCGACCGGAATTCCCAAAAACCCCCAGCCCGGAGAAAAGCCGTCGTACAAATAACCCGTCGTTCCAAGAAACTCGATTCCACCAGCCAAACCGATGATTGCGCCGCTTACTCCCATGCAGATCGTTCGGTGCTTGTCCGCATCAATCCGCGCCGCACGCGCCGCGCGGAAGTTCGACCCAACAAGCCGTATTCGAAAACCTTGCGCAGTTCGAAACAGCCAGATGGAACAAGCAACCGCCAAAACCGGCGCGAACAGCACACCCCAGTGCAGATCGGTCTGAGGGTTCGGCCTTCCAAACATCAGTTCGCGGGGCAGAGAGGCGGTCTGCGGAATCGAGTGCGTCGGTTCTTGCAGCGGCCCCCGCACGGCGTAACTCACAATCTGCATCGCGATGAAGTTGAGCAGAATCGTGCCGATCACGATGTTCACTCCGCGCTTGGTGTAAAGAATTGCCGCAATCAGCGCATACGTTCCGCCGGCAATCGCCGAGCCTGCCAACAGCGCGGCTCTTTCGAACGGAAGATTCGGGGCGAGGCGGTAGATCAGCGCGCATGCCAACGCCCCCATCAGCAGCTGACCTTCTCCGCCAATGTTGAACATCCCCCCGCGCCACGCGACGATCAGCCCGATTGCCGTCAGCGCAAGCGGCGCCGATTTAACCAGCGTGCGGTGAACGGCAAAACTGTCGGCAAACGCTCCGCGCGCGGCGATCGAAACGGAATCGCCAAAGATCAAGCACGCAGCGGCAGCGATCGCCGCGGCCAATGCGTAAAAAATCAACTGCCTTTTCAAACTGCCCCACCCATCAAAGAAGCGACGTCGCCTTCAAGAATCCGCCCGCGCGACATCACGAAAACTTTGTCTGCGATTTCGGAAAGTTCGTCCAAATCAGAAGAAAACAGAATCACACATCGGCCTTCCGCGGCGCACTCCACCAGTTTTTGTCGAACGAAGTTTGCGGCCCGAACATCGAGACCCCGCGTCGGGTCGGCGGCGACGATCACACCCGGGTTCGAATCCAACTCGCGCGCCAAGATCAGTTTCTGCTGATTGCCGCCCGAGAGCGACCCCGCGCTTTGATTGATGGATTCCGCCCGCACGTCATACTCCTCGATCAACCTGCTGCACCACTCCCGTCTGCGTCTCGAAGAGATAAATCCAAATCGAACGAGGCTCGGCTTGCGCTGACCGCGGATCATCAGGTTGTCCTGCATGCTCATATCGAGGGCCAGACCGTCCACCGCCCGATCCTGCGGAATGTAAGCGACCTCCGCGCCGCTTGGAATCGTGATGCTTCCGGCAAAGATTCCGCGGACACCCGCAAGAGCCTCGGCGAATTCTGTTTGGCCGTTGCCGTCTACTCCGGCGATTCCGGTAATCGCGCCGAAAGGCGCCGCAAGGTTCGCACCGTCAACAACGTTTCTTCTGTCGGCATCTTGAACGACGACGTTCTGCGCCGATATCTGATCACCGCCTGCAGCGGTGTGCGACCCGCGCGCTGCGCTTTGAAAATCGCCGACCATCGCGCGCGCAAGGCTCGATTCATCGAGCTCGGAAGCTGGAATCTCACTCAGAACCATCGAACCTTTTCTCAATACCGAAACCCGATCGGCCACCGAAAGCGCTTCGCGAAGCCGATGCGTAATGAACAGCACTCCCACACCTTCCGAAGCGAGCGAACGCATCACCTGAAATAACTGATCCGCTTCGCCTGCCGTCAATGTGGCAGTAGGTTCATCGAACAGAACGAACCGCGGGGAAGTTGCAAGCGCGCGGAGAATTTCGATGCGCTGCTTTTCGCCCACGCTCAGGTCGGCAACTTTTGCGCTCGGCGTTACGTTCCATTTTAATTTGTCTGCAAATTGCAGCGCATCCGCTGCGAGCGCATCAGCGTTCAACAAAAACGGGCCGCGTCGAAGCGCCGCGAACGCCAAGTTTTCTGCCACCGAAAACGCCGGAATCAAAGCGAAATGCTGGTGCACAACCGAGATGCCTGCATCCTCGCCATCTGCCGCGCTCTTCAGCCGCAGAGGCTGACCGTTCAGCAGCAGCCCGCCCGAATCGGGACGAAGATTGCCCGAAAGAACCGAAACGAGAGTGGACTTTCCGGCGCCGTTTTCCCCAGCTAAAGCGTGAATCGTTCCCGGTGCGATGCGGAGCGAAACCGATCGAAGCGCCGTCGTGCCGCCGAAGCGTTTGCTCACCTGCCTCGCTTCAAGATCGGCCGGCTGCATGTCGAGCGTTCAGAACTCGTTTTTCGGAGCAACCAAAGCGCCGCTCTTCATTTTGGACTCGGCATCGGCGACCATGTCTAAAACCTCTTTCGGAACCCGCGGTTTCAGAGCTGGATTCCACGCGATGCCGATCGCCCCAACGTCCATTCCCACAAGCCGCACTTCGCCCTTATACGTTCCGGCGCGAACCTCCTTCGCCAACTGAATGAATGCAGGCTTTGCGATGATCACCGCGCTCGCCAAAACGGTGTCAGGCGCGGCGCTGGTCTGATCGCTGTTGGTGCCGAATGCAAAAATCTGCCGCTCTTTGCACGCTTCGAACACACCTCCTGCCGCAGCGTTCGTTTGATGAATAATAAAATCGGCGCCCTGATCAATCAACGCCAAAGTCTGCTGCTTGGCTTTGTTCACGTCGTCGTTGGAACCGGTGTACGCCTTCAAAACTTTTATGTCGGGTCGAACCGATTTAGCGCCGGCTTCGAATCCAACAAAAGTGGATTCGATGCTCGGAACTTCAGGCCCGCCTACCATCCCGATCACCCCGGTTTTTGACATCTTCGCCGCCGTCATTCCCAACAGGTACATCCCCTGTTCCAAGTAGAACCGAAACGTGCCCACGTTCGGCGCCGTTTTGGTTCCGCTCGAGCTCACAAACACCGTTTTCGGAAAATCGGGCCCGATTTCAATGCCGTCTTGGTTGTATTCATAGCCGTGGCCGATCACCAGGTTATAGCCTTGCTGCGCATAACTGCGCATCGCATCGCGGCGCTCTTGGGGCGTTGCGGCCACCACGTTGTTCACTTCTGCTCCCAGTTCCTGTTTGATTCCCATCAACCCGTCGTAGGCAAGAGCGCTCCATCCGCTGTCGTTGACGGATGAAGGCGTCAGCAGCGCAACTTTGAACTTCGGCTGTGTTTGGGTGCTCGGTGTGTTGCTGCTGCAGCCGGCGATCGAAGCCGCAATCAAAAGCGCAATAAAAACTCTGTTCATTCTGCCTCCTGTTGCAAAAACCGTTCCGCAACTGTCTTCATCGAAATCCGTTCCCGCATGCTTATCTGCTGAATCTTTGCATACGCGTCGGCCTCCGAGATGCCTTCGATCTGCATCAGCCGGCCCTTCGCTTTTTCAATGACTTTGCGAGCCTCGATCCGCTCTTCCAAACCGCGCACCTGCTTTTGCAGATCGTGCATCTGCCGATACCGGCTCACCGAAACCTCGATCGCCGGAGGTAGGTCGTTCGGCTTGAAAGGCTTCACCAAATAAGCGAATGCGCCTGCCTCGCGCGCGCTGTCAATCAGTTCTCGGTCGCTGTATGCCGTAAGCAGAATCACCGGAGCGATCTGTTCGGAAACGATCTCAGAAAGCGCGCTGATTCCGTCGCGCTGCGGCATCTTCACATCCAAAACGCACACGTCGGGCCGCATCGCTTTGGCAAAATCCACGGCCTCCTGGCCGTCGCCTGCCTCGGCGACCACCTCGTAGCCAAGGTTGATCAGCATCTGCTTCAGATCGAGCCGAATCAGGGGGTCGTCGTCGGCGATCAGCACTCGAAGAGGCGGCATGCGTTGGCCGAATTCTACCAGCCCGCTATGCTATAATGGCGCGTAAGGCGAACGGCGGAAACTGGGCGGACGGCCATAAGCCGTCCTTTTTTGTTCGCTGGCGGCAAACAGATGGAACAACGTGAACTGCTCGAAGCGATGCGCGGAATCGCCAGAGAACGCGACATTCCCGAACAGGAGCTGATCGCGGAACTGGAGATCGCCCTCGCTGCCGCCTACCGCCGCCACGTGGGAGCCACCGGCGACGTGTCGGTGAAAATTGACCTGGGCAAAGGCCAGGTTCACACCGTGTGCGAAAAAGAGGTGGTCGGAATGGTCACCAACCATTTCTTCCAAATCAGCATCGAAGACGCCCGCAAGCGCAAGCCCGATGCCGAAATCGGCGACTTCATCCCCGTCGAGATTTCGCCCGAAAGTTTCGGGCGCATCGCTTCAGTCACTTTCAAACAGGTGCTGCAGCAGAAACTGAAAGAGGCTGAGCGGCGCAGAACCATGGAACTGTTCTCCGAACGCGAAGGCGACGTCGTCACCGCAACTGTCTCCCGAAGAGAAGGTCAAGATGTGATCCTCACCGCGGGCAGAAGCGAATGCGTGCTGAAAAGAGAAGACCAAGTGCGCAACGAACCGTATCGCGTGAACGACCGCCTGCGTGTTTGGGTAAAAGGCGTCGAAGAGTCGCGCCGCGGACCCCGTGTGAAAGTCAGCCGCCGAGCAAAAGAGTTGGTCGCAAAACTTTTCGAACTGGAAGTTCCAGAAATCGAAGCGGGAACGATTCAGATTGTGAGTTCCTCGCGCGAGCCGGGCGTGCGCAGCAAAATCGCCGTCAAAACATCCGACGAAAGAATTGATCCGGTCGGAGCGTGCGTCGGCCAGCGCGGAGCGCGCGTGCAGGCCATCGTCAACGAACTGTACGACGAAAAAGTGGACATCATTCCTTACAGCGACGACCCAGTCGTGTACATTACCAACGCACTCAGTCCTGCCAAAGTGAGTTCCGTAAAACTCGATCTTGCAGAAAAAAAGGCGTTCGTGGTCGTGCCCGATTCGCAGCTCAGCCTCGCAATCGGCAAAGCCGGAATCAACGCAAAACTTGCCTCGGCGCTCACCGGGTGGGGAATCGAAATCAAGAGCGAAGAGCAGGTTGCCGAACACTCAGCCGCAAAAGCCGCCGAATCCCAGTAAATCCGCGTCAAGGTAAACTCTCGTACTCACTCGCTCCTTGCGCGTGAGCCGTTTCGCCAAATCAAGATGTCAAAAACGACCGTCGAGAGCCTCGCCACCGACCTGCACGCCTTGCCGTCGCAGGTTCAGCACGTGCTCGCAGAACTCGGCGCCGAAGGCGACAACGGAAAACTGGAACTCGATGCCGACACTCTCGAAATCGTTAAAGAAGCCGTCGGCGAAATGGTCCAAAACAAACAGATCGCGCTCCTTACGGGATCCACTCCGCGCGACATCGCAAGTGCACTCAACATCGGCCATGCCGAAGTGCAAAAATCTTTAGTCAAAGCAGGAACGCTCGTCGCGCTTACCACTGCGCTCCAGCCGGAAGTCGCCGAACGCATCGTCGAATCGTTCGGCTACTCCGTCAAATGGGCCGAGCCTCCAAAACCGAAAATCAAGCAGGAAGATGATCGCGTTCGCAAACGCGCCATCGGCACGCAGCCCCGCCCGCCGGTCGTTACAATCCTCGGTCACGTTGATCACGGCAAAACCTCGCTGCTCGATTACATCCGAAAAACCAAAGTGGCCGAAAAAGAGCACGGCGGAATCACCCAACATATCGGCGCGTATCAGATCGTGCACGATGGAAAGAAAATCACTTTCCTCGATACGCCCGGCCACGAAGCGTTCACCGCAATGCGCGCTCGCGGAGCTCAAGTTACCGACATCGCGATTCTCGTGATCGCAGCAGACGACGGCATCATGCCCCAAACCGTGGAAGCAATCAACCACGCCAAAGCCGCGAACGTCCCGATCATCGTCGCCGCAACCAAGGTTGATAAGCCCGAAGCCAACGTCAACAAGGTCAAACAGCAGCTCACCGAACACGAACTGGTTTCCGAAGATTTCGGTGGAACAACCCCTGTGGTTCCGGTTTCGGCCAAAACCGGGGAAGGAATCGCCAACCTTCTTGAACTGATCCTGCTGCAATCCGAACTGATGGATCTGAAAGCCGATCCCGGAGGCGAAGTGGAAGGCGTGGTGATCGAAGCGCGGCTCGACAAAGGCCGCGGCCCCGTAGCAACCGTGCTCATCGAAAACGGAACCCTGAAGGTCGGCGATACCGCCCTCATCGGCAATGCGTGGGGGCGCATCAAAGCGATGTTCGATTTTCAAGGCAGCCCGGTGAAAGACGCCGGACCCTCGACCCCCGTCGAAATCCTCGGTTTGGATTCCGTTCCCAACGCGGGCGATCACATCCGGCAATATCTCGACGAGCGGGAAGCACGCGAAACCGCCGAAAAAATCCGCGATGCCGAACGCGAGTCCCAGCTCGCAGGAAAATCAGCCAAAGTGTCGCTCGAAACTTTGAAACAGCGGATGGAAGAAGGCGAATCGAAAGAACTTCGCATTGTGATCAAAGCCGATGTGCAAGGATCGGTCGAAGCCGTGCGCGGGCTCATCGAAAAAATCGAGAACCCCGAAGTTGACGTCAAGGTGCTTCACGCCGGAGTGGGATCAATCACCGCAAACGATGTGCTGCTGGCAAGCGCCGCAAGCGCGATCGTTGTGGGTTTCAACACCAAAGTCGAACCCACCGCCACGTCGGAAGCAGAACGGCATCGCGTTCAGATCCGCCAATATCGCATCATTTATGAACTGATCGAAGACATCGAGCGCGCGGTGAAAGGCATGCTCGAGCCGAAGTACGAAGAGAAATATCTGGGTACGGTTGAAATTCGTCAGGCGTTCAAACTGTCGAAGGCGGGCGCCGTCGCGGGATGCTACGTTTCCGACGGTTTGATCAACCGCAACGCGCAAGTTAGGGTAAAGCGCGCAGGCGAGGTTATTTGGGAAGGGAAACTTGAATCGCTCAAACGGTTCAAAGACGACGTGAGGGAAGTGGCTGCGGGCTTCGAATGTGGACTGCAGTTCGACGGCTGGAAAGATTTCGAAGTCGGCGATCAGATCGAGGCGTTCGAGACCGTGCGGGTTGACGCTTAGCTGAGATGAGTTATAACGTCAGAGGAGCAGACGGCCGCATTTATGGTCCCGCCGATCTCGACACTCTTGTCAGATGGAAGCAGGAGGGAAGAATCCTCCCCGACACAATTCTGATAGATTCCTCGACCGGAACCGAACTCCGGGCGCAGCAGGTGCCCAGCCTTTTCGATCCCGTTTCGCACGATTGGAGCCGACCTCCTTCCGCTTCGCCTTATCCGCGAGCGCAGCAAACGTTTTATTCGCCAGCCGGCATTCTGGGCGAGCAGGCGTTGCGAACCGCGTGGACGTATTTTTGGATCGGGCTCGTAGGCCTGTTCTGCTGCGCGCCGCTTGCGATCATCATGTACGCGCTCGCAATCGGCCAAGCTAACAAAGCGATGGCGATGGGTGCGCCTTCGGCGTCTGGACTCCGAACAGCCTCGGTCATCCTGCTGATCATTTCGATCGCATGGTTTGTGTTAGCGTTTTTTGTAAGAGCCGCTTATCTGTCTCGGATGGCGTTTTAGCAGCGCCCGCTTTCTACGACCATTTCATCGCCAAGTCGCCAAGAACGGGAATCTTGAACCATTTTCCTGTAAACGCCATGATGAGGCACACAACCCACAACACAAAGAACGCAAAGTACAGGAGCATCATCAGCATCCACAGCAGCCCGCCGCTCGCAACCCCGGCAGTTCCCGTCGCAGCCGACGAAGCCATCGCCCCGAATATCAGCACGCCAAACACAACATAGACGGCGATATACAACGCGCCAAGAAGGATCGCCTGCATGGCATGAAACCGAACGAACTTATTCTGTTTTTCCATCAAAAAGAAAATCAGCCCGGTGAGCCAAGTAAGGATGTAGGACAGACCCGCTGCCACATGCGGCGCCATGCCCGAACTGGTCGCGCCCAACCCATAAGGATCGGGGTTCGGTGGCGAGGGGGGCGGCGCTCCCTGCGGCGGCCCTTGCGGTGATTCGCTCATCGTTTCCTCCTTCGATGGCCCTAAGGCCTTGAATGAAGGGACGCGCCCGCCGCGCAAACCGCTTCGGAATTTCTATGCGGCCTTCGCCATACGGCCGAAGTTCTCTTGGTCAATCGCCCTTACCAGAGCCTCGTCGAAACTCACATAGCCGTTCTTGTACATATCCAGCAGCGTCCGATCCATCGTCTGCATTCCCAACTGAGCGCTGGTTTCCAGCACCGAATACATCTGGTGAGTTTTGCCTTCGCGGATCAGGTTTCGAATTGCAGGAGTTGCGATCATCACTTCGATCGCGGCCATGCGGCCCCCGCCAAGTTTCGGCAGCAATTGCTGCGCAATGACGCCTTCCAAAGTGTTCGCGAGCAAAACGCGAATCTGCTCCTGCTGATCGGGCGGAAACACGTCCACCACACGGTCAACGGTTTGCGGAGCGTTCCGAGTGTGCAGCGTTCCGAAAACCAAGTGACCGGTTTCGGCCAGGGTCAGCGCGGCAGAAATCGTTTCCAAGTCTCGCATTTCGCCCACAAGAATCACGTCGGGGTCTTCGCGCAAAACCGCCCTCAGCGCGTTGGCAAAGTTCATCGTGTCGTGATGCACTTCGCGCTGGTTTACCATCGCCGTTCGGTGCGAATGCACATATTCGATCGGGTCTTCGATCGTCATGATATGACATTTGCGCGAAGCGTTGATGTCGTCAATCATCGAAGCGATGGTCGTTGATTTTCCCGAACCCGTTGGGCCCGTCACCAGAATCAGGCCGCTAGTTCTTCTCGCCATTTCGCGAATGATCATCGGCAGCCGCAAATCTTCAAACGATGGAATCCGCGCCGGAATCACGCGGATCGCGGTTCCCACGCTGTCTTTCTGCATGTACACGTTCACACGAAACCGGCTCAGATCTTTCACTCCATACGAAAAGTCCATCTCGCGCGTCTGCTCAAAAATCGTAACCTGTTCATCGCGCATGATCTCATACACCAGCCGGCTGCATTCGCGTTGATCGAGCGGTTCAAACGGCAGCTGCAGCAGCTCGCCGTCGAGCCTGATGGTCGGCGGGAGGTTCGCCGTCAGGTGCAAGTCCGAACCGCCTTTTTCCACGCACATGCGCAGCAAGTCATCCAAGTGAAGCTCCTTGGTCGAAAGAACTTCGTTCGGGCCAGGCGTGGCTGCCGGCTTTTGTTCGTGCACAATCGGCATTCCGTTGCGCGGGTCAATATCCACAACTTCTTTTGGCGGCGGCATCGGCGTCGGCTCGCCGTTTTCCTGAATCACCTTTTCCCAATCAAATCCGTTATTCATCTCATTCCTCCTCAAAATCCAAGCATCGCGCCTTCGGCGATCGCCTGTTTGCCTTTTTCATACATCTGGCCGAGTTTCGCGTTCGGCAGATTCAAAACGTCAACAGCCCACTGCAGGCAGGGCCTGATGGGGATTCCATCAAAAACGTCCGGATCGGATTTTCTTGCTTCCACCACCGCGTGCGCGATGTCGCTTGCCAGCGCAGTGATCGCCACGCTTTCTTTATATTCGCCAACGGCGGGACCGTGATGGTTTCCAACCGCCTCGATCAACAGTTCCGGAAATCTCCAGCGTGCCGCAGCCGCCGCGGCGACATCGGCGTGCGTGCATCCATACACCTGCCGCTCCGCCTCCAACGGTTCGATTCCTTGCTGAATGCGGAATTCCACTTCGGCATAACTCAACTGACCAAAACGATCCATAAACGATTTGCCCACGTCGTGCAAAAGCGCGCAGGCGTACGCATCATCGGGATCGGTGGTCGAAGCCAACGGTGCGATCGCGCGCGCGCAATGCGCCGAATCCACGCTGTGCCTCCACCATGCGCGCCTTCGCAAACTTCCCGAATCCGATTTGCCCACGAACATATCAAAGCAGCCCACAGTCATCGCAAGCCTTCGAATCGCTTTGAATCCGATGAAGGTCGCGGCCTCGCGAATCGAAATCACTTTGCGGGGAAGGGCATAAAACGCGCTGTTTGCGAGCATCAACACTTTGCTCGAAAACCCAGGGTCAATCGAAATCGCGCGCTCGATCTCTTGGGCGGCCGTCGCCGTCGTCCCGGTCAGTTCGATGATCTTGTAAACAACCTGCGGCATTGCGGCAACGTCGCTCACGTTGTTCAAAATCTTCAACACAGCCAGGTTCTGTTCTTGCTTCGAAAATGCAGCCATGGTCGTTCCCCTATGCGTAGATCACCCTCAAAACTTCGTCAACCGTCGTAGACCCCAACAGAATCTTTTGCACCGAATCGGCCTGCAAAGTGCGCATGCCTTGTTCAATCGCCGTCTGCCGAAGTACGTGCGCCGGTTCTTTTCGCAATATCTTGTCCCTCAATTCATCGGTAAACAGCATCAACTCGTGCACGCCTGTCCTGCCCTTGTATCCGGTCTTCATGCAGTGGTCGCATCCCACGCCCTTGAACAGGCTGAGTCGGCCGTCGGTTTCTGCGCCCACTTCATCAGGAAGCGGAAAACCGTATCGAAGCAGCGCTTCGCGCGGAACCGAATAAGGCTCCCTGCACTTCGCGCAGATCACCCTTACCAACCGCTGCGCGCACACCGCGATAATCGAACTCGAAATCAAAAATGGCTCCACACCCATTTCCATCAAGCGGGCCGCTGCGCCGCTTGCGTCGTTGGTATGAAGCGTGCTCAAAACCAGGTGTCCCGTCAGCGCGGCTTCCATCGCAATCGTCGCCGTCTCTTCATCGCGCATCTCACCCACCATAATCACATCGGGGTCTTGTCGCAGCATCGCCTTCAAACCGGCCGCGAAAGTCATCCCAGCGCGCACGTTCACGTTGCACTGGTTCACGCCGGCAATCTCATATTCAACCGGGTCTTCAATCGTAATGATGTTCCGCTCGCCGTCGTTGATTTTGTTCAACACAGAATAAAGCGTGGTGGATTTTCCCGAACCTGTCGGCCCCGTAACCAGAATGATCCCGTAAGAACGCGAACACACGTCTTCCAAACTTTGCAGCGTGTCAGTAAGAAACCCCAGTTTGTTCAAGCCGATGCGCGCGCTCGCACGATCCAAAACGCGGATCACGATCTTTTCGCCGTGCACAACCGGCAGCGTGCTAACACGAAAGTCGAACTCCCGACCGCCGATCGAAGCGGTAATTCGGTTGTCCTGCGGTGCGCGCTTTTCGGCGATGTCCATGTTCGCCATAATCTTGAACCGGCTGAGCAGCGGTGCTTGCGCCTTTTTCGGAACGATCATCGAATCGTGCAAAACGCCGTCAATGCGAAGCCGCACTTTCATCGAATCCTTGTGCGGCTCCAAATGAATGTCGCTCGCACGGTCGCCGATCGCCTGATTCAAAATCAGATTCGCAAGACGAATGATCGGCGCTTCTTCGCCCATCTCGCGAAGTTCTTCCGCGCTCACCTCATCTTCGTCCGAATGCGTTGAAAGCTCGATCTCGCTGTCGAAATCGCTCATCACGCCTTTGAGCGCATCCGAAAGGCTCGACTCTTTGTGATATGTCGCGATGATGCTCGCTTCCAGCTCCTCCTCCACCGCGATCAACGCCTCAACCTCTTTGCCCGTTGACAGCCGCAGTTCGTCAATTACAAAAATATCGAGCGGATTGGCCATCGCCACGTGCAGACGGTCGCCGTCGAGCGATATCGGAAGAACCTTGTGCCGGCGCGCGAGCGTCGCCGATACCAACGAGGTCGCCTGCGGCTCCGGAGTCACCTCGGCAAGATCAATAAACTCGATGCCCCAAGCCCTGCCCAGCAGCCGCACCCGGTCGCGCTCCGAAACGAAGCCCATCGAAACCAGAACGTTCCCAATCTGTTCCGATCCGCCAAGTTCGAGCTGTTTCTCGAGCGCCTGGTTGAGTTGATCGTACGTAATCAACCCTTCGTGAATAAAAATCTCACCCGTCAGCATCTATGCGTCCGCCAGACGGCATAGTCCGCGGACCTCCGTCCTGTACCTCTTTCCACGAACGGAACCGCCCAAAAACAGGCAAAAAGAGCGGCTTACACGCTCAACGCCGGAACGGGGTGACGCCCCACCTTCCCATCCTCGCAAACCCAGGCCGTGAACCCGGGCCCCGAAGCCGCCGCGCCCCAATCGCCGGCGCGCGATATGCCGAATACCACCGAGGTTTGACCCGCTGTCGAAGGTTTCCGACGCACCATTCTTTCGATCGCCTTTTCGCACGCCTTCTGGGCCGGATCGCCCGTCCGCATCCTCTCGACGGCGTAATGCGAGAGCATAAACCGCCAGATGTCCTCCCCCACTCCGGTCGCCCCTGCCGCCCCAGCCTCATCGTCGGCATAAAAGCCAGCTCCGGCAATCGGCGAATCTCCCACCCTTCCGGGCCGCTTCCACGCAAGGCCGCTCGTCGAACACGCCGAAACGAGCCGCCCTCCCTCGTCTCGTCCAACGATCGTAACCGTATCGTGCACCAGGTGCGCCACCTCGGCCGCTGACCGGTCGCGCCGCCAAGCCTCATATTTCCGCAAACTGTTTTCGGAAAGAAGGCTCCTCACCTCGAAGCCGTTCTGTTCGGCAAATCTCCGCGCCTGATCCCCGGCCAGCATCACATGAGGCGTTTTTTCCATCACTGCCCGCGCCAGCGAAATCACCGGCACGATTCCGCGCACGGCGCAAACCGCACCCACATCCAAACTGCTGCCGACCATCAGCCCGGCGTCCAGCTCGACCTCTCCTTCGGCGTTGGGCAGTCCACCGAAGCCGATCGCCTGAAACGCCGGATCGAGTTCCACCCGCACCAGCCCCGCCTCGCACGCCGAAAGAAGCGATTTGGTTTGACAATAGTTCTCCCACGCGGCGCGGACACAAGGCTCCCCGGCATCCTGCCAAGTGGAAACGAACAGTGTAGACACAGTGTAAGAAACTATCCTTCGGAAATAAACTCGACGCGCGAATAGCCCACAAGTTCGCCGTCTTCGTTCCGCGCTTCGGCTTCCAACAGATGGCTGCCTTCGGGCAAAGCCGCAGCGTTCAGTTCGGCAAATTGCGAACTCTTTGAAGGCGCCAAACGAATGATCCTTCCGTCCAATTTGATTGCGATCTGCGTGATGCCAAGGTTTTGATCAAACTCCGCCTTCAACCCGATCCAGCCCTTCAGAGAACTCCCTTCGCTCAACCGCGCATAAGGTCTTTCAACGTCAGAAAGAATCTGCCTGCCCAAAAAATACGGGCTGGCGATTGCGGTTTTGTAAGCCTTCAAAACCGCGGGGTGGCTCGTAACGCTGTAATCGTTGTTCTCGCGCGATTTCACAAATTTAATGTTGTTGCTGTCGAAATAGTTGATGCATTTCACACGTGGGAATTTTGGGAGCGAACGGTAAAGCCTCAGGATTTTGCTGGTCGCAAACTCAGGACGTTCGGTTTTCTCGACCACAGAAAAGTGCGTAGCCGCAAATTCGCCGATCATCACCGGCTTCCGCTTCGAATACGTTTTGTAAACGTGGCTCATCAGCTGAACCGGGTCCTCGTGAAACCCGGGATCGCGGATGTTGTTGTCATGATACGTAACGTTGTAAACGTTCACGCCGACCCAATCCACCGCCGCATCGCCTGGATAGTAACGGTCAATGTATTTCACCGGCGTTTGGAAAGGGCACCACACCGTCGCCACGTTCGGCGCAATTTTCTTCATCACATCGTGAACAAGCCGGAACTTCTGAATGTACTGTTTCGGATCGTTGTGATAGTTCGTCCACTTTCCGTTCATCTCGGAAGCGAACCGTAAAAAGATTTTCGCGCCCGACCGCCGCATCTCCGTGGCCAGCGAGTGGAGATAACTGTCATCGCGCACCCGATCCAAACCGTCATTCGGCTCCAAAGCGATGTGTACGAATTTGCCTTCCGAACCCAGCCTTCGAATCCAATCCACAGGAAGCCGGCTTCCGTAGCCCATGTAAAAAAAGTACGTCGCGTGAGGTTTGCCGACGATCTTTTCGAAAGGCCCCGGCTCATGATGCCTCCGCCCGCCGATGTCCGTGTAGCTCAACTTCAACGTCGGATCAAAGTCAATGTAAGCCCCAAGATAACACCCTTTTGCGGGCTCGAACTTCGCCAAACCCGCCCGCATTGGCGGCTCCAGACTCTGCACCGAAAGCCCGATCTCGGCAAGTGGGGCCTTGCGCGGGTCATCCCGTTTCACCGAAATCCCGGCAATCAACGCCATGCCCGCAACTGTGATCGCACCGGTGTTCGGAATGATTCGGCTTCTGCGCATGGCTTACGTTTGAACGCTCGATGCCGATTCACGCGGCTTCGAACGGGGGCTAAGGTACCCTCAACTCGTATGCGTTCGACGCCGATCTGCTTTTTCCTGCTGTTCGTTTCGGTGTTTTCGCAAACCTCGTATCAAGCGGCGCTCGATGCTCAAAAGCAAGGACGGATGGCCGACGCCGAAAGACTGTTCAAACAGGCGCTCAAACAAACTCCAAAAGCGTTCAACGTCAACTACAGTTTCGGACTGTTTCTTCTTCAAACCAAACGGCCTGCCGAGGCGCTCGAGCGGTTCAACGTTGCAGCCCTTGCCGAGCCCGCACGTTTCGAGCCTTACGTCGCGCGTGCCAACGCCCATCTCGATCTCGGCAGGCCCGACAACGCCCTCAAGGCGCTGGAAAAAGGCGAAGCCGTCTGCCGCCGATCGCCCGAATATTGGCTGATGCGCGCTCAGGTTGACCTGATGCTCGGACGGCGAAATGAGGCCGCAACCGCAGCGACCAAGGCTGCCGACCTCGCGGTCGAAAATCCCGGAATGCTGTTCACGGCTGGAACCTTTCTGGTCAGGTTGAACGTGCTCCAGCGCGGCCTTCTGGCTATGCGAACTGCCGTTTCGATGGAGCCGAACAACCTCGAACGCGCCCTTCAGCTTTCCGAAATCCTTATCGAACTGAAGGCGTTTGACGAAGCGCTCGCCATCGCCGCGAAAATAGAATCCGAGCAGCCGAAGAACGCCACGGCAGCCCTGATCGAAAGTTACGCGCTCGAAGGATTGTCCCGCCCCAAAGAGGCGATGGATGCCGTGACTCGAGCCCTGGAGCGCGGCTGCGACAAAGCGCCGCTCAAAACCCGCCAAGCGGAGCTTCTGATCGCCGCTTCTGAGCCGCAGAAAGCCAAAGCCGCGCTGGATGAGGCCCTGTCGGCCGATCCTAACGCTTTTCGGGCGCTGGTGCTCCGCTCGGGGCTCCTCTTGCAAGCGGGCGAGGCAAGAGCCGCAGCCGTGGATGCATCCAAAGCCGCAGGCGTTTCGCCCCATTCCTCCGACGGTTACCGCGCCGCCTGCCGCGCGTTTACGGCCCTCGGCTTTACGGGCCGCGCTGAAGCGTGCCTGCGCTCGTGGATTCAAAACTGTCCTTCTGAAATCGAACCGCTTCCGATCCTGGGCAAAATGCTCACCGACCGCAGAGACCACAAAGGAGCATCCGCCGTGTTCGCTCGATGGGCCGCGCTCGATCCCAAAAACGCCGAGCCGGTGGAACATCTCGCTGCAAGCCTCCTTGCCGACGGCCAGGCCGAAGAAGCGGTGGCTCGTTTGCAAAAAGCGATCAGTTCGGGGGTCGAATCTCCTTCGATCCACCTCGATCTCGCGCTCGCTTATCGCCAAACAGGAGAAAACGCCAAAGCGATCGCAGCGCTTCAGCAGATGCAAGCGAAGTTTCCAAAAGATATGCGGGCGTGGCTTTTGGAAGCCAACACGCGCGAACGGTTCGGCGGTCTGGAGTCAGCCCTCGGGGTTTACCAAGCCGTATGTGAAAAGTTTCCAACCGAGCCAGCCGGATGGCAGGGCGTTGCGGTGGTTCTTGCAAAAATGAACAAGCATCAGCAATCCGCCGAAGCGTGGGAGCGGTTGTACGCGCGGTTTCCAAAAATCGTTGGAGCGTTGATCGGCGCGTCCGAAGAGTATCGCGCGGCTGGCCGCCCCGAAGAATACAAGCGGCTGTTCGAAACCGCGCTCAAAACTTCCGACCTCAAATACGAAGTTGCAAGCGTGTATGCCGGTTATCTGTTCGACAAAAAACTGTATGCCGACGCCGAGGTTCAGTTCGCTGCGGCGTGGTCGCTCGACAAGAAAGAGCCGGTCGTTTTCGAACGGCTCATCGAATGCATGGTTCGGCAGGAGAAGTTCACAGACGCGGCAGCGAAACTGAAATCCGAGCCGAAACTGCTCAGCGTTAGTACAAACTTGTTGCAGACGTTGTGGAACGTTCAGAAAAAACTCAACGATGAACCTGGATTCGGCGCGTTCCTGAACTCCGCGCTCGATTCCAAGCAGTTCGGCAAGGCGCTGTTGCTGACGTATGTGGATTTCTCAAACGGCGCGGGGACGCTGTCCGACGCGATCTCTCGAATGCGAAGCCTCGCGGACGAAAACCCGAGTGTGGGGGAGATCTGGTTTGCGCTGTCGCGCGCTTACGCGCTTCGAACCGATTCCAAGCAGGCTCTTGACTGTTTGGAGCGCGCCGCCGACTGTCTTTCCACCGATCATAACGTGCTCCGCACTTTTGCGGCCGCAGCCGAATCTGAGCGCGACTCGGCGCGGGCGGCCAAGGCGTTCGGCTATCTGTCGAACCTCATCAAAGACGATCCGGGGCTGCTGATCAAACATGCTGCTTATCTTCTGGAGGCGGGCAGAAATTCGGAAGCCAAATCGGTGCTGCAGGAAGGCGTGTTGCGGTTTCCAGGAGTTCAAGAGATCGCGGACATGCTGAAGAAAATCGGAGACGCTCGATGAACAACGCGCGGCTATTTCGGATGTTCGATTACGACCTGTGGGCGAATCGGCTGTGGATCGAAGTTGTTGCTCGCAGCCCGCACAACGAGCGGCTGCACGCGATCATGGATCACATTCTCACCAGCCAAGAGATCTGGCTGAACCGGGTCGGCATGCCCCAAGATCCTGACGCAAGAAACCTTCCGCTTTTGCAGCGGGCCGAGGCGAACGCTGCCGCCTGGAAAACGGTGCTTAAAAAATCGAACGCCGACGAACGCATCGCTTACAAAAACCTCGCGGGCGAACCGTTCGAGAGCGTTCTAAGCGACATCGCGATCCACGTGGCGAACCACGGCACGTATCACCGCGGGCAGATGCGCGAACACGCCGAAAGCCTTGCGATTGAGTTTCCAGAGACAGACTTTATCAGGTTTGCAAGGCAGTTTGGTTCGTAGCGCGATGCAACCATCGCGCACTCCTAAATCTCACTCACAAAGTTCGCCATAAAAACCCCAAAGGTGGGGTTCGGTTACGCGCACGTTGGCGATCCGCCCCACACGGTCGAGCGGCGCGCGGAAGTGCACCGTCTTGAGGGAGCGGCTGAGCCCTTTTAGCAGCGGCAGACCGCCTCCCAAAGGCTGCTTTTCGGCCGGACCCTCGATCAGCAGTTCCATGACCGAACCAGAAAGCTCAGCGTGAATCTGACACGTGATCGCATTCTGCACTTCGATCAGCCGGTTCAACCGGTCGCGCTTCACGTCGGCTGGAATCTGATCTGTTCTCTCCGCCGCCGGAGTGCCCGGCCGGGGCGAGTACGCAAACATGAACGCCCCATCGAACCGCAGCTGCTGAACCAGGCGCAGTGTGTTCTCGAACTGCTCTTCCGTTTCGCCGGGAAAGCCCACGATGATATCGGTGGTGACCGCCATGCCGGGGATGCGCCTTAGCTGCGCATAAATCTCCTTGAACGAGTCCACGGTGTAAACCCGTTTCATCTGGCGGAGAACCTCGTCGTCCCCGCTTTGCAGCGGCAGATGACAATGCTCCATCAGTTTGGGACAGTCGGCGTGCGCGCGGATCAGTTCTCCGCCGAAGTCGCGGGGATAAGGCGATGTGTATCGAATCCGTTCGATGCCGGGAATCTCGGCGATCAGGCGCACCAGCCGGGCGAAAGGAACTTTGCCCTCGAGCAGGTTTTTGCCATAAGAGTTGACGGTCTGACCCAACAGCGTCACCTCTTTGGTGCCGTTCTCTGCAAGGCAGCTGATCTCCCTCAGAATGTCGTCCGTTGTTCGCGACCTCTCTCGGCCGCGAGTCGTCGGGACGATGCAGAACGCGCAGAATTTGTCGCAGCCGTACTGAATCGGCACGAACGCCTTGAGCTTTGCCGGTGCGGCAAAACGCCCGAACCGGCGCGTTGGAAGGTCGGTGACCACGGCGCCTTTCCGTTCGGGAAGAGCCAACCGCTTTTGAAACGCCCGGCGCTGCTTCGTCTCGCGCACCAGGGCGGGAATCTGAGCGATGTTGGCAGTGCCGACCACGAAATCCACGTGCGGTGCGCGGCGGCGGATCTCTTCCGCCCTAAGTTGAGCCATGCAGCCGCAGACGCCTACAATCAACTTCGGGTTGGCGGCCTTCACCTCGGCGAGCACTCCCAGAAGGCTGAACGCCTTGTCTTCCGGTTTTTTGCGAACGCTGCACGTGTTCAACAGCACCACGTCGGAATCGTAAATTGAGCCGCCCTCGCGAAATCCTGCATCCGATAGGAACCGCCCGATCTGCTCCGAGTCCTCGACATTCATCTGGCAGCCCCAGGTTACGACCTTGTAGGTCCCCGCTTTCGTCCGGGCGGGTTGCGGCTGGATTGCTGGCTGCATCGGCAGGCTCATCGGCGGCCAAAGATTACCGTCGGGAATAATCGTCAGATGAAATCTTTCTTGGCGCTTCTGCTTTTTTGCGCGCTGTGCGGCTGCCAGCACGTGAAGTTCAAGTCATCGGCTGCAGGGGTTTACGACGGCGGGCCGACCGCCAAACTGGAACTCCGCGACGACCGCACCTATACGCTGACCTGGGGAGCCGACACCATCGAGGGGTCGTGGTCGGAGGTCGGCAAGGCGATCGCCCTCGATCCGAAAAAAATCAACGGCAGGTCGGTTGAAAAAGTGATGACTTCGGGCACTAAAGAGATGGAAGAGAGCGGCAAGAGTCCGGCTTCGAACATCTCGGCGGCGCTGGCGCAGTGGAGGCTGGAAGAGAACGAAGATGTTACGAGCCTTACCGTAACGACTCCAAAGCCGGAAGAGCTGGGAGCCGACCGCCCGCCGATGTTCCGCAAGCATTAGGCTTATGCGGTTCGTGGCGATTGATCCGAGCGCGCTGAAGGAAAGAGAGCGGTATCGGATGCTCGCCGGGCTTGTGGTGCCCCGGCCCATCGGTCTGGTCAGCACGATCTCAGCCGAAGGGGTGTCAAACCTCGCGCCTTTTTCGTTTTTTCAGGCGGGCGGGACGTCGCCTCTCAGCCTGGTGTTTTCGGCTTCGCTCGATGAAGCCGGAAACGAGAAGCACACCGTTCAAAACATCCGGGCTCGAAGAGAGTATGTGATCAGCACTGTTACGCGGGAGATGGCGGACGAAATGGTGCGAACCAGCGCTTCGATGGCGGCTGACGAGAGCGAGTGGGCGGATTCGCGGTTCACACCGCTGCCCTCCGAGGTCGTTGCTCCGGCGCGCGTTGCCGAAAGTCCGTGTCATTTCGAGTGCAGACTGTTTCAGACTGTGGAGCACGGAAACGGCCCCGGAGCGGCGCGCTACGTGATCGGCGAGGTGGTGAGAATCCACGTTTCGGAAGCCCTGCAAAACGACGGGGTTCTGAACCCGGAGAGCGTGCGAACGTTGGGAAGAATGGGCGGCGAGTGGTACATTGACACCGCGGCTCTCGAGGTGTTCCGCATGCCGCGTCGTTCGGAACCGCCGAGCCGTCATTAACGAAGGTTCCGCCCGCCAACCGGTTTCCGGGAATCAAGCCGTGCGCCTAAAAAGCATCAAACTGTTCGGATTCAAAAGTTTTGCCGACCGCATCGAAGTGGATGTGGACGATAATTTGGTGGCGGTGGTCGGCCCGAACGGCTGCGGCAAAAGCAACCTGGTAGATGCGGTGATGTGGGCTTTGGGCGAAGCGAGCCCTCGAAATCTCCGCGCAGAAACTTCGGCAGACATCATTTTCAGCGGCTCGGCAAAAAGGCGCGCCTTAGGATACGCCGAGGTGACGCTCACGTTCGACAACGAGTCGGGAATTCTTCCGGTTGCAACTTCCGAGGTTACGGTAGGCCGGCGGGTGGATCGGAAAGGCGGGAGCGACTTTTACATCAACGGCAGAGCGTGCCGTCTTCGGGATATTTATGAACTGTTTGCGGATTCGGGCTTGGGCCGCACCGGCTACGCGATCGTCTCGCAAAACGAGATTGATGCTGCGTTGAGCGCGAATCCAGAAGATCGCCGCACCTGGCTGGACGAGGCCGCGGGCGTTCAGCGATACAGAACGCGAAAGATCGAGGCGCTGAAACGGCTGGAAAGCGCGATCGAGCACCTTCAGCGGGTGAACGACGTGATTGCCGAAATCGAAACGCAGCGCGAGCCGCTGGAAAAAGAGGCGGTTGCTGCGAAGGCGTACAAAGAGAAACTGGGCGCCCTAAGAGAAGTGGAATCGGGGCTGCTGATTTTGGAAGCGGCGCGGTATCGCGAAGCGATCACGCGGCTGACTTCCTCGGTCGCCGAAAAACATCAGTCCGCCGCGAAGATGCGCGCAGAGGCCGACGGTTTGGACGCGCAAAGCCGAACGCTGCGGAAAAAGGCCGAAGAGCTGGATGAGAAGATCGAGGAGATCGCACAGCGGGTGCAGCGGGCGATCACCAATCTGGAACGCGCGGAAAGCAAGAAGGCGATCGCATTGCAGCGCATCAAGAGTCTGGAAGAGTTTGACGAGAACCGTGAGAAGGAACGGGAATCGGCGGATTCGCGCATCGAACGCGCGGCAAAACTGCTCGATGGCGCGCGCAGGGAACTCGCCGAATCCGAACAGGCGATCAAAATGCTGATTCAGGTGATCGCAGGATCGGAAAAAGAGGCCGCCTCGCTGAACAAACGTTTGGCAGAAGCTGAAAGGAAACTGGTGGAGGCGAGGACGGGCCAGATTCGGCAGATCGAAATGATCGCAAAGGCAGCGCACCTGGAAGAGCGAAGAAAACATCTGGAGCGTGAACTCGAGGGCGCCAAACAGGCGCTGCCTTCGTTGAAAGCGGAGTCGGAGCGGGCGGAAAAACAGGTGCGCACGATTCAACACGCGATTGACTCGGCACGGAAGAAACGTGACGCGCTGGAGTCGTCGCACGCCGAAGCGCACCGAAAACTCAGTCAGGTGGATGAAAAGCGGCGCGCCGCGCTCGGAGAACTCGCAAAACTCGAGGGCCAGATTCAGGCGCTCAGAAGCAACTTGGAATCGTTCTCGGGACTGCCGTACGGCGTGCGCTCGGTGTTGGAAGCCGTTCAACAAAAAACGGTGCAGGGCGATTTTCAAACGGTGGGTTCGGCGCTTCAAGTTCCTTCGGAATTCGCGGCTGCGATCGAAGCCGCTTTGGGCAGCGCGGCATCGTATCTGCTGTGCTCTCACTCGCGCGATGCGAAGGCCGCGATCGAATTCCTGAAGCGCGAGGGCGCCGGACGCGCGACGTTTTTGGCATCCGATCTGATTGCGGCGCGCCCCCGTTCAAAAGAGATCGAAGCGTTGGCGAAGTTAGAAGGCGTTGTAGGAATCGCGGGCGATCTGGTGAAAACCAGATCAGAACACGCCAAAGCGATCGAGCTGCTTTTGGGAGGCGTTCTGATCGTGAAAGGTTCGGCGGCGGCCGCGAAACTCAGCGGCAGACCCGGATACCAGAAGATCGTAACCGTCCAAGGCGATGTGCAAGATGCGCACGGCGCGATATCGGGCGGCAACAGCGCAAATCAGGCTCCAGGCCAGATTCAAACCGCTGCGATGATCGAAAAGGCGGAAAAGGAGCGGGCTGCTCTTGGCGCGCATCTTGCGAAGTTGGAAGCGCAAGCCAAAGAGATCGCCTCGGATGAAGCCGAACACGCCGCGCGCGTCGTTTCGTTGCTTGCGGAACTGAACGAATCGGAAAAAGAGCTCGCCGACACAGTGCAGTGGCACTCTTCGATTAAGCATGAACTGATCGCAACCGAGAAGACGATCCGGCACCTTTCGCAAGAGATCGCGGCGATTGACAGCGCGTCGAAACAAGCGGCAAAAGGCGACGATAACGCTTCGGACGAAGTTCAGAAGCGCGAGAAGGAGAGGAACGAACTGTTGGCGTTCGCAGCGTCGCAATCGGCCGATGTTCAGCAATCGCGCAAGGCGCTGCAGGAGACCGAGGAACGACTCGAAGCCGCACGGGAGCGTTTGCGGCACGCAGAAGCCGAACACGCCGAAGCGGTTCGTGCCAAAAGCTCGCGCGAAACGCGGTCCACCACTCTGGCGGACGAGCGCAAATCTTTAGAAGAGCAGATCGAACAGGCCGAAGCCGAAATCAGTTCGGCGCGGCAGGTTCATGAAAAAGAACAGACATTGCTGGAAACTGCGAAGCAGGAACGAAGATCAAGCCTGCAGGAATCGCAGCGGATGGCCGAAGAGGCAAACCAGCTTCGTGCGACGGCAGTGTCGGTAGACGATGCGGCATATCAAGACGACATACAACGCGCAAGGCAGGAGACGCGGCTTGCGGCTTCGCTTGCGCGGCTGCTGGAAGAGTACGGCACAACCGAAGAGGAAGCGATGGAGCAGGCCGGAATCGTCAGCGTGCCGCCCGATGCGGAAAAGCTTGTGGGTCAACTTCGGCGTGAACTGAGGGCGCTTGGCGACGTGAATTTGGGCGCGATCGAGGCGTATGAGCGTTTGACCGAGCGGTATGAGATTCTCTCAACGCAGCGCGCCGACATTTTGGAATCGAAAGCCGAACTGGATCGGAGCGTGGAAGAGCTCGATAAGATCACTCGCGGCGCATTCAAAGAGACATTCGAAAAAGTGCGGGCCGCGTTCTCGGAGATTTTTACGAAACTTTTCGGCGGTGGGGAAGCACATCTCGAACTCACACAACCCGACAGGCTGTTGGACACGGGGGTGGAGATTCATGTTCAGGTTCCCGGCAAAAAAGTTCAACGGCTGGAGATGCTTTCGGGCGGAGAAAGAGCGCTTTCGGCGTGCGCGTTTCTGTTCGCGTTGTTCAAGGTGAAGCCGAGCCCGGTGTGCATTTTGGACGAGTTGGACGCGCCGCTGGACGGCCGCAATGTGGAGAGATACGTGGAGCTGCTGAAGGATTTCGCAAAGAGTTCGCAGTTTATTGTGATTACGCACAACCCGACGACGATCGAGGCCGCGCCGATCTGGTTTGGAATTACGATGCAGGAGCCGGGGGTTTCTATCGTGATTCCGTATCGCACGCGGGAAGGCGGCAACGGAAAGCCGGCCGCACAAGCCGAGAACAAAGCGACCGTGATTTAAACGGCAACGGGCTCGTAGCGCGTGTTGCGCCGCACCGGGAGATATCCGGCATCTCGAATCAGCCGCTCGAATTCTTCGGCGTTCACGATGTGCTTGCTGCCTGCCGCCGAAACGACGTTCTCTTCGATCATCACGCTTCCGAAATCGTTGGCGCCGTAACCCAATGCGATCTGCGCCGTCTTCGGGCCCTGAGTGAGAAACGACACTTGAAGATTCGCGATGTTATCCAGAAAAATTCTTGAAACGGCGACCGTGCGCAGATAATCGAATGCGCTGGCTTTGTGCGGGATGGGCAGGTTGGTGTCTTCGGGCTGAAAACTCCACGTGATGAACGCGCGGAACGGCTGACATTCATCCTGCAAATCGCGGATGCGCGAAAGATGCTCCACGCGATCTTCGAACGTTTCGACATGGCCGAACATCATGCTTGCCGTGGAGCGGATGCCCAAATCTGCCGCAGTTCGCATGCAGTTCAGCCACTCTTCGGTGGTGTCTTTGTACGGAGCGATGATTTTGCGCACACGATCAACCAGAATCTCGCCGCCTGCGCCGGGAATGCTGTGCAGGCCCGCCTTCTTTAGCCTGACCAAGCAGTCGCGAAGCGACAGTTTGCTGATGTGCGCGATGTAGATAATCTCGGCTGGGCTGAGCGCGTGAAGAATCACGGTCGGATATGCGGCAAGGATTTTGCCAAAAATGTTTTCGTAATAATCAATTTTGAGTTTCGGATTCAAGCCGCCCTGAAACAGAATCTCGACTCCGCCTTTTTCGACCGTGTCGCGGACTTTGTGCAGAATCTCTTCGTCGGAAAGTGTGTACCCTTCTTCGTGCCCCGGAACGCGATAAAACGCGCAGAACCTGCACCTTACCCAGCACACGTTGGTGTAGTTGAGAATCCTTCCGATGACATAACCCACCGTGCCGCCAGGCGCCTGATGCTGTCGGCGAAAATTCGCAAGCGATGCCAACTCGTTCAGGTTGGTGTGCTGAAACAGATGCAGGGCATCATCGGTGCTGATGCGTTGATGGGAAAAAACCTTTTCGGCGATCTGTTCAACTGCAGCGGCAGGCATCACGCGGCATTGTACCGGATGAACATCGGCGCCAATCCGAGCACCAAAAAGAATCCGCAAAAATCGGTGAATGTGGTGAGAATCGGCATCGCGGCGATTGCCGGATCGAATCCGAATCGTTTCAGAATCAAGGGGCCGAGCCCGCCGATGGTTACGGCAATTAATGTGTTCACTGCCACGGCAAACGCGGCGAGTGCGCCGTAGCCGAGCGCGTTGCCGGTTCCGCCCATGTGCCGCCCATAAAGCCATCCCATCACGCCAAGGATCAATCCTAAGCAGATCCCGTTCAAGAGACCCACGCCAAGTTCTTTCATCCACACTTTCCAAACGTCGCGTGGACGAACGCGGTCGAGACTGAGTTCTCGAATGCTCACGGCCGCTGCTTGTCCTCCGGCCGATCCTCCCAAATCCGAAATCACGGGAAGCAGCACGGCGAGCGCCGCGAACGCCGCGATCGTCGGCTGATGAAGTGCGATTACGCTTGCGGTGATCAAGTTGAGAACGATTTTGAAACTGAGCCAAGCAAAACGCCGCGACGAGCGGAGAAGAAGCGGCATGTCGCGCAGTTCCTCTCCACGCAGAATGCCGCTCACTTGCAGCAGTTCTTCTTCGGCCTCTTCGCGCTCGAATTCCAGAACGTCAGAATGCGCGACGATTCCCACCAATCTCCGTTCGCCGTCAACAACCGGCAGCGCAAAAAAGTGGTGTTTTTTAAAAAGATCGGTGAGTTCGGCGGCCTTCGTGGAAGTGGAAACCGAGATCGCATGGTTTTCCGCGATGCTTAAAATCGGTGTATCCGGGCTTGTGAGAACCAAAGATCGGTAACTGATGACTCCCGTCAACCTGCCGTGTTCATCGGTTGCATAGAGATAGGTGTACGGGATTTCAGCATATTCGTCTGCCTTTTCTCGCAGGGCTCGGATTGTTTCACGCGCGGTCATTTTGTCCGAAATGGCGATGAACTCTTTGGTCATGAGTCCGCCTGCCGTATCTTCGTCGTAGCTCATGAGCGTGCGCAGTTCGGGCTCTTCTTCTTTCAGATGTTGAATGATCGCTTCGGCCTGATCGGGATCAACGTCTTGCAGCAAGTCCACTTCTTCGTCCCAATCCATTTCGCTCAGGATTGATGCGGCCTGCTTTGGATCCATCTCTTCCAGAGCGCGTGCGCGCACATCGTCAGGAAGCAGTTCCATGATGTCGGCGGCTGCGGTTGTGGGAAGCGCGAGCAGAATGCCTCCGCGGATGGATGACGGGAGTTGCGTTAACGTTTTCGCCGCATCGGAAGCGTGAACCGTTTGAATGAGGGCTGCGGCATCGGACAATCGGCCGCTTTTGATCATCTCTTCCAGAACTTCGACTCGAGCGGATTGGGAATCGGGAGTCGGCATGGCGGCGCAAACAGATTACCCGCCAAAGGTTGATCTCAGGTTTGAACGGAACGCTTGGCTGCGCGCACCAGCAGCCATGCGACGAACAGACCGCACAGCCAGATCGGCGAATAAGTGAACGCGTAAATCGCGGCGATGCCGATGGCGCGCATCGCCGATTGCAATCCAGCCGCCGCATTGCCCCACGCTTCCGATGCCCAATCGGTTCTGCCCGCCGAGGCATCGGCTGATTGTGAACTTTGAACGAGCGCAACCGAAATCGTCGAGAGTGCGACCTCGCCATTTAAAGTTTTCAATTCGGTTTCAAGCGATTCGATTTCGCTTCGAACGCTGGAAAGATAATCCTCGATTTGCAGAACCTGCCCCACGGTACGCGCTTGGCCAAGGATTTTTCGATAGGTTTCTTCCTTCGCCTTGAGATTTTTCAGCCGGGCCTGCGAATCAATCAGCTGTTTTGTTACATCTTCACCGGTGGTGGATTTGGCAATGCGCACGCCAAGAGTGAGCAGTTTATCAATCGCCTCGTCGAAACGTTTGAACGGTACGCGCAGCACCAGATCGCTTTTGGGTTGACCTTCCGAATCGCGTGCCTCGCTCGATTCGATAAACCCGCCGATGGACTTCACGTATTTGGTGATGGCGTCTTCGGCAGCTTGAATGTTCTGAACGCGGATGGTGACATTCGCACTCCTAATGACGCTGCGAGGCGTTTGAAGCAGTGCGGCACCGTTGTCCTGTTTGATTTCGAGAGATCGTCCCGCCCTGGGAACGACGGCCGATTTCATATCTTCGCCTGCATAGGTTGAAGCCAGCGGCTCTTTCGGCGCGTTTGGAATGGTGAAGTGGCGCACAACGCCGACAGTTCCCGCAACAACCGCCGCAGAAGCCGCCAGCCAAGCGAATGCAGGCGAGAGCCTTAGCAGTTTCAGAGGCGAACGCTTCGGCGCCGACACTTTTGGAACCGGCCCCTGGTTAACGGCGCGAATGGATGCTGAAAGTTTTTGCATGAACGCCGCTTCTTTTGCCAAATCGGCGTCCGAAGTGATCGCGTCGCGCACCTGCTGCGCGCGTTCGGGCGAAAGTTCGCCATCCAGATACGCTTTGATGTCTTCAGCAAAATTCTGAGTGTTCATTTCATCTCCCCATCGGTGTCAAGGAGTTCGCGCAGTTTTTTGAATGCGTAATAAAGCCGGCTTTTCACGGTTCCCGAAGGGATTCCCAAAACCTGCGCGCACTCTTCGTAGTTGAGTCCCTGAGATTCGTGCAGAATGACCACTTCGCGATGCTCGGACGTCAGCTGCGCCAACGCGGTTCGAATCGCCTCGGCTTCGATCAGCGAATTCGAACCATCAACGGTCTGCGTTGTGTGCCAATCTTCAAGGGGCAGAGGCTTCTTTTTTCGCTTGTCATTTCTGCAATGATTGAGCGCGATGGAAAACAGCCAGGTTTTCATGCTCGATCTGCCTGCAAACTCCTTCATTCTTCGGTGTGCCGTCACAAAAGTTTCTTGGACCATGTCTTCCGCGGTATCGGCACCCACGAAGCGCGAACAAAACCGAAACACGTCGGAATAGTGCTGGCGGACGGAGTCCTCCAGTTGTCGTGAGTTAACCCACTCTTCGCGTTTGCTGAACCAGGCCACGAGTCCGTTTCCGATCCTTTAGTGTAAAGACGCCGCGCGGGGGTTCAAACGTAACGGCCTTTGGGCGTAAACTGGCAGGTGGCCATGCGCAAATGGAAGGCGATCGTTTCGATTTACCTGCAGGAAGGGTTTGCGTATCGCGTTAACGGGTTTATCTGGATTTTAACGGACTGCGTTCCCGCGATGATCATGCCGCTTGTGCTGATCGCGTCCATGTCAAACTCCGACTCGATCCGCGGGTTCACGGCCGGAGAGATCGTCGCTTACTATCTGATGATGCTGGTGGTAACGAACTTCGTTACGAGTCACTTTTTGTGGGATTTGGCGTTGGAGATCAAAGAGGGGCAGTTTACGGTGCATCTCGTTCGTCCCGTCGGATATTTTGCGATCTGTTTTCTGCGCAACCTGTCGTGGAGGCTGATGCGGACCACACTGTTTCTGCCGTTCTTGGCGGTGCTCATCGGGTTTTACTGGCGATATGTTCCCGAAATGAGCCTGCACCTGAGCTGGCAGTTTTTTGTGTGCGTCATTCTTTCGCACTTGGTGAGTTTTACCTTTGTGCTTGCCTTGAGCATGCTCGCTTTGTTCTTTCAGGAAACGCGCAGCATTTTCGAACTGTACTATTTTCCCATGCTGTTTTTGTCGGGTTCGCTCTTTCCGGTAAGGCTGCTTCCAGAATGGGCCGTCCGGCTCGCAAAGTTCACGCCTTTTTATTACACAGTGAATGTTCCCGTCGAGCTGGGACTTGGAATCCTGCCGGCTTCGGACGCACCGCGGATGATGGCCCTTCAGGCGGTGTGGATCTGCTTCAACCTGGCGCTTGCCAAACTGCTGTTCCTTCAGGGAATGAAGCGGTACACCGCGGTTGGAATGTAGCGTTTAGTACGCTTTCGCGAACACCACGCGCTGTTCGCTCGGCTTTCCGGTGAGCACGCATCTTCCAGGTTGGTTGTCGCCGGCTTCGAGCGGCTTCAGAGGAATGCAGCGGATCGTTGCTTTGGTTTTTTCGGCAATCGTTTGTTCGGTTTCGGTCGTTCCGTCCCAATGCGCCAGAACAAACCCGCAGCCGCCTTCACCCTGAAACTGTTTTTCGAATGAATCCCAGTCGTCAATGCGCTGCGTGTTGGATTCGCGAAGTTCGAGCGCTTTTTTGAACAGTCTTTGGCCGGTTTCTTCGAGCAGGGTGCGGATTTGGGTGCAAGCGTGCGCAATCTGCACCGTCTGTTTTTCGCCCGTATCGCGGACTGCCAAAACGCACGTACCTGCCTCCAAATCGCGCGGGCCGATTTCCACCCGCACGCATGCGCCTTGAAGTTCCCAATCGTTAAACTTGAATCCGGGAGACTCTTTTTCGCGCTTATCTACTTTGCATCGCAACCCGGCTTCGCTCAACTCGGCGGCGATTTTATCGCTCAGCGCGAACGTTTTCTCCCGCGTCTGCTCGTCTCGACCCATCGGAACGAACACCACCTGAATCGGCGCGAGTTTTGGCGGGAGGACCAGACCTTTGTCGTCGGAATGTGCCATCACCAGCGTTCCGATGAGCCGGGTGCTTACGCCCCAAGAGGTGGCATACACATATTCCAGTTCGCCGTTTGCGTTTTGAAATTTCACATCGAACGCTTTGGCGAAATTCTGCCCAAGGTGGTGCGACGTTCCGGCCTGAATCGCCCGCAGATCCTGCACCATCGCTTCGATGCAATAGGAATGATGCGCACCCGCGAACTTTTCGTTTTCAGTTTTTAGGCCGGCGATTGCGGGCACACACATCCACTCTTCGCAAAACGAACGGTAGATTTCAAGAATCGTGAGCGCCTCCTGTTCGGCTTCTTCGTTGGTGGCGTGCGCCGTGTGCCCTTCCTGCCACAAAAACTCCGCGGTGCGCAAAAACAGCCGCGTTCGGCGTTCCCACCGCATCACATTTGCCCACTGATTAATGAGGATCGGCAGATCGCGGTACGATTGAATCCAATCTTTATAGGTGTTCCAGATGATCGTTTCGCTGGTCGGACGAATGATCAGCTCCTCTTCAAGCTTTGCCTCCGGGTCCACCACAACGCCTTCACCGTTCGGATCGTTCATCAAACGATAATGGGTTACGATCGCGCACTCTTTTGCGAAACCTTCCACGTGGGCGGCCTCGCGCGAAAAAAACGATTTTGGAATCAACAGCGGAAAGCAGGCGTTCACATGGCCGGTTGCTTTGAACATATCGTCCAAAGCGCGCTGCATCAGTTCCCAAATGGCGTATCCGTGGGGCCGAATCACCATGCAGCCGCGCACAGGCGAATAGTCCGCCAACTTCGCCTTCAAAACAAGGTCGTTGTACCAATCGGCGTAGTTTATGCTGCGTGGAGTAATTCCCAAGTCGCTCATCGAGCGGTTATTCTGGCACAATCGGTTCGCGCCATTACCTGAAAAAGTCGAACGATTCTAATCGTTCGCGGACGCTTTTCAGAAATCGGCCCGCTACCATCCCGTCAATGATCCGGTGATCATAACTCAGCACAAGGTGCATGATCGGCCGAATTGCGATCATTCCGTCCATCGCCACCGGCGTATCTTTGATGGCATAGGTTCCCAGAATCCCTCCTTGGTGCGGCGGAATCATCGGAGTTCCGAACAGCGCGCCATAGGTTCCGGGATTCGTGATCGAAAACGTCGCTCCCTGCAGGTCGTCGAGCACAAGCCGGCTTTCGCGCGCCTTCAAAACCAGCTCGTCCAACGCTTTTGCGATTTCGATAACGGTTTTTTTGTGGCAGTCGCGCAGCACCGGAACGATCAATCCTTGACTCCCGTCGCCAAGAGCCACGGCGATTCCCATGTGCACGCCTCGGTTTTGAATGACCCGCCCGTCGTCCATCACTGCGCTGTTCACCTGCGGAACTTCCAAAAGCGCCTCCGTTGCCGCTTTCACAAAGAACGGCGTGTACGTCATTTTCACGCCGTACATCTCTTGAAAACTCTGTTTGTTGGCCGTGCGGAACGCCACCATGCGCGAACAGTCCACTTCGCAGATCGTAGAAACCGAAGGAATCTGGTGCGCTTTGACCATCGCTTCCGCGATCGCTTTTCGCATTCCTGTCAGCACGAAAACCTCTTGATCGGGCCCTGCAGAAATCGGCTGCGCGGCAGGTTTGGACTCAACATGCTGAACTTTTCCACGCGACGCGATGAACGCTTCAACGTCGCGCTTCGTAACGCGCCCGCCCTCGCCGCTGCCTTGAATGTTGGAAAGTTCGGCCTCCGAAATCCCTTGCCGGCTGGCGATGGATCGCACAACGGGCGTATAAAACTTCCTTCCGTTTCCTGCCTTCATCGCGGGCGCCGGAGACGCGGCAGGCGCTGGGGTTTCAAGAGCAGTTTTCGGCTGCGCGCTTGGGGTTTGGCTGACAGGAGGCGCGCCGCCGTCAACTGCTTCCGATTCCGAGCCGATGAGTCCCAGCGGCTGAAACACCTGCACGTTCTCGCCTTCCGGAACCAGAATCTTCACAAGAATCCCTGATGCAGGCGCCTGGAGTTCTGTGTTCACTTTGTCGGTCATGATCTCGACGACCGGCTCATCCTCTTTCACCGCGTCGCCGATATCTTTCAGCCACCGGGTAACGGTGCCTTCGTGAACGCTTTCGCCGAGTTCGGGCATCAAAATCTCTGTAGCCATCAGTAGCGCACCAGCCGCAGGGCGGCATCATAGATTTTGTCGGTCGTGGGCAGCACCGAGAGTTCCAGCGGTTTGACCCACGGAACCGGAGTGTCTTCGCGCGTTACGCGCATCGGAGGCGCATCGAGATGTTCGAACGCTGTTTCGCAAACACGGGCAATCAGTTCTCCAGCGAAGCCGCACGTCCTGCTGGCTTCATTCACCACCAGAACTCGGTTGGTTTTTTTGATTGACCCGATGACCGCTTCTTCATCGAGCGGGAGCAGCGAGCGAAGGTCAATCACTTCGGCCTGAACGTTTTCCGATGCAAGCCGCTCGGCGGCTTCCAAACAGAAATAAACGGGATTGCCATAAGTGATGATTGTGCAGTCGGATCCTTCGCGCCTCACGCTCGCCTTTCCCAACGGAACGGTGTGGCCTTCGGGAATGATCTCTTCGATCTCCCGTTTCCGATACAGCTCTTTCACTTCATAAAAAATCACAGGGTTCGGATCGCGAATCGCGGCTTTCATCAGGCCGTACGCATCCGAAGGAGTGCTGGGGCAGACCACCTTCAGTCCCGGCGAATGCAAAAACCACGCTTCGTTCTGCTGGCTGTGATACGGACCTCCGCCTCCATAGCCGCCGCTCGGCCCGCGGATCACCATCGGAAGATTCACTTTTCCGCCGGTGCGGTAAAACATCGTGGCGGCGTTGTTCACGATCTGGTCGAACCCGCACGAAATAAAGTCAATGAACTGCATCTCGACCATCACTGGCCGCCCGCGCATCGCAAGACCGATTGCCGCTCCCACAATTCCCGCCTCGCTGATCGGCGCATCCAAAACGCGCATCGAACCGTATTCGTCTTGCAAACCTTCGGTGGCTCCAAACGCGCCGCCCAGCAACCCGATATCTTCGCCGATGCAAACCATTTCGGGGTTGCGCTCCATCTCTTCGTCAATCGCCTGACGAATCGCCGTGAGCATATTCACGGGCTGCGATTGAGTTGCGGAAGCGGTCAACGGTTCTCCTCCGCGAACACCCACATCGTGCCTTCGCTCGCATCGGGAAGCGGCGAACTGATCGCAAACTCCACGCCCTGCTTCATGTACTCCACCACGCGCGCCGGAAAGTCTTCGTCGGTCGTTTCGGCCGCGTTCTTGAACTCGGGAGAGTATTTCGAGGCGTCGTCCTGCGACAGAACGCCGCGCTTCACCAGTTCCTGTTTGAACACAGCGAGCGGATCGCGCCTGCGGCCCTCGCCCACTTCATCTTCGGGCCGGTATTTTGCCGCGCGGTCGTCGTCGTGGTCTCCGTGCCCATAGGCTCTAAACGTTTTGCATTCGATGATCGAGGGTCCTTTTCCGGCGCGCGCCCGCTCGACCGCCCACATCGTGTTATCGTACACATCGAGCACGTCTTGCCCGTCGGCGATGAGTCCAGGAATGTCGTAGCCTTTCGCTCGATCCGCCACATCTTTGGTTGGACATTCCAGTTCTACCGGCGTGCCATACGCCCACTGGTTGTTCTCGACGATCGTGATCACCGGCAGTTTGTGAATGGCCGCGAAGTTGATCGCCTCGTGAAACACCCCCTGCGCGGTGGAGCCTTCTCCGTTATAGGTCAAAACCACCGAATCTTGATTGCGCAGTTTGAAATCGTAAGCGATTCCTGCCGCCACCGGAATCGTTCCGGCGAGCATCGAAGTGCTGCAGATGATCCCTTTGCTGCTGTCGCCGATGTGCGACCAGTTGTCCCTTGCTCTGCCGGGAGCGGTGGCCTTTCCCCAAACCTGCGCACAAACCTCGCCGATTGACATCCCCATGCGCGAAGGGTTGTCCCATCCGGCGCGAATGTCCTTCAAAAAGAACGCGGGCATGTCGCGATGCACGGGCGAGATCCAGTCGTCCGGCCTTAATCCGAACAACGTTCCTACCAAAATCGCCTCTTGGTTATGAGAAGAGTAAAGCGTTCCCCGAAGCCGGCCGCGGCGTTTTTCCTTGATCAGCCTGACGTCGAAATACCGAGCCAAATACAGTTGATCCAAAAGTTCCAGCAGATCGGCGTTTTGCAAAAGGTCTCTCGGCCGGGTTTGGTGAGGTTCACCTGACTCTTTTTCCGCATGGGAGGCGGTGGCAGATCGTTCCGTCTTCAATGAGGCTCCTGAGCCCCCGCACCTTGCGGGGGGCGAAAATTATACCCGGCGGGGCGGTTCCGGCCGCCGTCCGGTGGCTAACATTCTCGGCTGAGACGCCAACCTCTTCGATCCTTCAGCCCGACCAGAATTCAACCGAAACAATTCGTGCAGGATAGGCAGTCTAATAACCCGTGCGCATTTTTGTCCTGACCATCTTAGGTTTTTCCGCCAGCGCCCTCGCGGCGGCCCCTCAGCCGATCACCGCCGACCAGGCTTACACCCTCCTCCGCGATGCGTGCAACAAGTCGGTTCTCACGGGCCGGTTCACCGCCGATATGCAGGCCTCGATCACCGAAGGGGGCAGATCGCCGGTCGCTTACCGATCGGCGCTCGACGTGGGGTTGAACACGTTCAAGTTTGATTCGTTCATTGACGGCTCCCTCGCGCTCACCTGCGTGGGAGATGCCAAGAAAGTTTGGCGATACGACCCCGCTCGCAACGAGTTCGCTTATCTGTCTCAGCCTGCCGACCTGAAAACCGCATTCGGAATCGTTTCGGCGTGGACGCGGAACGAAAACCAACGGTTCGTTCGGCTGTTCGCGGTCGGCATCAGGTGGATGGCAAAGCCCACGTGCACCTATGATGCCGTAACGGGAGAACTCGATATGCAGCAGCTGACGGCAGGCGGCAACAACTGGCGCGGAACTTTGGCAACGTTTATGATTGATACCGGCAATGGGCGGCTGAACACCATGAGCATTGACGAACGGCTCGATATTCCAAAAGTCGGTTTGCGCGTGGTGCAGATGGATGTGAGCGTTGACTACCAGCCCGGCCCGCTCCCTCAGCCGTACACGTTCAGCATTCCCCAAGGCGCAAAGCCCGCGATGGACATGCCATCGCGCGGCGGCTGATCACAGCGTCTTTTTTCTAACGGCAAGCGGCAGGAACGTCATAAAAAAGCGGATCACCGACTTCATTCTTTTCGGATTCAGCCGCAGCGATTCGATAAATTGTTTTCTTGCATCGCGCGGCCTTCCCGTGATCGAATAAAGTGATCCCAAGCATGCGCTGTTATGAGCGAGCGCCTCGCGCATCGAGCCCGGATGCTTCAAAAGTTCGGGAGCACGCTCGGAGATCCCTTCTCGAATGCGAATCTCCTCTTGGCGCGCGATGTCGGTCGCGTAAATCGTGTTCGCCCTGTGAACGCGGTACAAAGTCAACGGTTCATCAACAAATGCGAGCGTTCCGTTTTCGAGCATGCGAAGCCACATGTCCCAATCGCCCAAAGTGCGAAACGTTTCATCGAACCCTCCTATTGATTTTGCGATCGAGGTGCGCATAAGAATGGAACTCGCAATTGCGCAGTTTGAAAGCAGAAAGCGGGGAAGAGCGCGGCCCGCGGGGGTTCTGGGGAACTCGAACCCCATCGGCCTGCCGGTCAGCGGCGCCCCGTTTTGATCTATAAACTGCCCGAAAGTATGACAAATCGCTGCCATTGGGTCGGCATCCATCGCTTCTACCTGCTTCATCAATTTGGCTGGCTTCCACACGTCGTCGCTGTTCATCACGGCGGAGTATTCGCTCTCGGCCATGCTCAGGGCGCGATTCAGGGTTGCATACGTGCCGAGGTTCGGTTCATTCACATACACTTTAAGCCGATCGCCATACGTGCGCAGAATCTCAACCGAGCCGTCTTGGCTCCCGTCGTCAATCGCAATGACTTCGAAATCTTGATAGGTTTGAGAAAGGATGGATTCGACGCACTCGCGCAGAAACCGTTCGTGATTGTAACTGGGAAGAAGAACGCTGACGCGCGGCATTTACGGCGAGGTGATATCAATTTCCCAATCAACGATGTCGAGGGATGGATCGCTCACATCGCCTCGGGGTTCGTTCTGAATCACCGAATTGCGATAAACGCGATCCTGCTGCACGTTGATCGTCAGATAATCGTTGATCGAATTGAAGTCGGTGGAATCGCCGAACGCATCCCAATACTTCGGGCCGTTGTAATGCGGGTCATTCGGCACCACGTCCATCGTCAAGATGTTCACCTGAAGGGATGTAATCCCGTTGGGATCGGATGGGCGAAGCTGCGAAAGGGTTATGGTGAATTCCAAACGATTGTCGCCGGGGTTCGGCGTTACGAAATCGAACGGCACGCCGATCGGAATCCAAGTCAAAAGGAGATCGAGATCGGTGAACTTGTTGAGCAGATAACCGCCGCTCGGCTGGGTGCCGTCATAGCGGACAAAGTGGGTCGCCTTGCCCGCGACGAATCCGTTCCCCCACGGCTGCTGAATGACCGGAATCGGCCCTCCGCCGCCTCCGGTGTCGTCGTTCGCGTCCCGAATCGCCACGATATACACGAAGTTCGGGTTCACCGGCCCGTCTAAGGTGATCACAAAATGGATTCGTCGCGACGAGGTGCCTCCGCCGCCGTTCGGCAGTTTGGCGCAGCCGCATGCGAGCACCAGTCCAACTGCCGCGGCCGCCCACCTCATGCTGAACATCATACCGACAGGTTAGACGGCCATCACTGCCGAATCGGCAGAGGTTCCAGCAGCATCTCTTTCGTGTAGATGAAATCGGGGCGGTCGTAATCGGCCAGTTCGAAATCTTTTCGAAGCACGATCGCTCCCGTGGGGCAGGCCTCCTGACAGTAGCCGCAAAAGATGCACCGGAGCATGTTGATTTCGTACCGAACGGCATAACGCTCGCCGGGAGAGAACCTCGCCTCGTCGGTGTTTTCAGCCGACTCCACATAGATGCACTTGGCCGGGCACGCGCCGGCGCACAGCGAGCAACCGATGCACTTTTCCAAACCGTTTTCATACCGCGCGAGCACATGCCGCCAGCGTGTGCGGGGCGGCAGTTCGCGCTTGACTTCGGGATATCCCACCGTGATTTTTGAGCGGCGCAGCCGCTTGGCCGTGAGTTTCAGCCCGGTGAGAATCGGGCGGACGACGTCGCGGGCGATCTCGCCGATCATTACACTTTCACCTGTTCCAGTTCGCGGGGCTTCAGTTCGATGATTTTGTTGCCGCGAGTTGCGAGCACCTTTTCTCTTAATTTCAGGAGCCCATAAAGCAGAGCGTCGGGCGAAGGAGGACATCCGGGAACGTACACATCAACCGGAACCACCTGATCAACGCCCTGCACGATGGCGTAATTGTTGTAAACGCCGCCGGAAGACGCACACGCGCCCATGCTGATCACCCATTTCGGTTCGGGCATCTGGTCATAAATCTGCCTGAGCACGGGCGCCATCTTTTTGCTCACCCGCCCCGCGACGATCATCACGTCGGCCTGTCTGGGTGTTGCCCGGAACGCCTCGCTTCCGAATCTGGCGATGTCGAACCGGCTTGCAACCGTGCTCATCATTTCGATCGCGCAGCACGCCAATCCGAACGTCAGCGGCCACAACGCGTTCGCTCTGGCTTGGTTGAGCAAAATGTCGAGCGAAGCCAGCACCACGTTTCCGCCTTTCTCGATTCCGCCGATGGGCGGAGTGGCGCTGTCGTGCAGAACGATTTTGTGAACCTGCTTTGGCATTTAGGATTCCTAACGACGGCGGCTGTTGTGGTTAGCTGCCTTGGCTGATTTTACCGCGCCGTTATCCCGCGGGCTGATCGCCCCGGCCCTCGAGGCGGCCAAACCTTGCGCCGTGTAAATCAGATCGGCATCTTCGGGAGACGCCTCCACCAGAAGTTTGAGACTTCGGATGCGGGCGGCCTCGTCGCTCCGTCCCTTGGCTTGGGCGGCATCCAAAAGCCGATCAAGGCGCGCAAGAAGATCGGCCTTCGAATTCGACCTCCAGCGGAGCAGCGTGAGTCCCGTTACCGGGAAACTCTCAAACCTTTCTTCCAAGTGCCGCTGCATTTGGGGGCTGTTGCGAAGGTGAAACTGAATCGTCTCTTTGAGCGCACCGATCGGATATTCAGGAACCATAACGGCTTGGCTGATGGCGGTTGCGAAGTTCGTAAGAATCCATTCCGATAGTGATGCCACCTCGTTATCCAACCGTTCATCTCCGGTTGGGGTCTCGGCGCAGTCATAAAAATATGGACGCAGATGCGGCTTATCAACAAAGATCTGCATAAACTGCGACATTTCGATGAACGCGTTGCGGATCAGTTTCATTTCGGCCTGGTTTTCTGCGATCTCGAGCTGCCTGCTCACCAACTGCAACAGCTGCCGAGAAGTGGATAGGCTGAGAAGCGCGACGATCGCAAGCAAAACCGATCCCGCAAGGCCGACGAGCGAAACGATCACCGATTCAGACACGCAGCGAAGGTTACTCTTTTCGATTGCCGCGCCATCTCGCTCAAGTTTTTCAGCCTCATCCTCGAACGGGGGGAAGCGAAGCCCGCTTACAAACGGATCAGGTCCACGACGTCGTTCGGCGAGCCGCGGGCGATCTGTTCACCCAATCCGCCGTGGTGGCGCAGCAGCAGAAGATCGGGCGATTCGCCCACCTCGATGCGCCATTCCCGATCCAGAAAAATCGAAGCAGCGGCATCTTCGGTCGCCATCATCCAAACATCCTCGGCAGACAGCGGGTCATCAACCAGTGCCGAAGTTGCCAATGCCGCGCGCATTTCGGCAAACATATCCACCGCGCCGGAACTCGCTGCGCTGTCCGTTCCCAAACCGACCGTAATGCCGGCGCGGATCATCTGTGCGATCGGCGCGGGCGGACAGCCCAGCGCGCGATTCGAACGCGGACAGTGCGCGACAGCCGCGCCGCGCGTCGCGATGATCTCGATGTCATCGGCATCTACCGCGCAGCAATGCACCAACTGCGTGCCTTTGCGCACGACTCCAGCCAAGTCCAGAAACTCCAACGCTCTGACTCCCAGAAGTTCGAACTCGATTCCCATCTCATGATAGAGGTCGGCGATCACTCCTTCTCCGTGCAAAAAAAACTGGTTCTCGTGCTCGGTTTCACACGCGTGAATGGATTGCGGCTGCGACGAGCATCCGCTTTCCTGCAGAACCGAAAAGGACGTTGTGTAGGTTGCGTGCGGAGTAGGGTGAACGGGCAGATTTGTGGTGCGGGATGCCTGCATCGCTTTCACTACGCACGCTGCAACTTTCTCCTCTTCACTGTCTGATTCGTTGAGCGTGATGATCTCTTGAAATATCCGTCCATCGAGACGGGCGGCGGTCATGGCGACGGCGCTCACCGGCCAATCGCTCCATTCGCCGACTGCGGCGATGCCTGTGGCTGCGTTCGCAAACGCACAGTCGAGCGCGCCTTGCTGCACAGTTTCCATTTCACGCGAAGGCTTGATTCGCGTGAGTTCACGAATCCACCTCCAATAATCCAGATCGGGAATGCGGCCCATAAGATCGTAATACTCAAAGTGAGAGTGCGCATTCACGAACGCCGGAGTCAAAAGCAGTCCGATTTCGTTTCGCTCGGCGGAACGCCACGGTCTGATTTCGGCGATGCGGGAATCTTCGATGCAGATTTCAAGTCCGGACTGCATTTTGCCGCCGGGGAGCACAACCGCATCGGGCCTAATGATCAACGGGCTCGCTCCAGGCGGCCATATAATCTGCGCGCGTTACGTTTTTTGCGTGCAAGTCGCCGAACAAAACGTTGTAGCGATAGCCTCGAAGTTTTTGTTCAACCTGATCGAAATCATCGGTCGGGTACAGCAGCTGGCCGTTCGTGTGCCATGCTCCCGAGCCGTCGAAGTAAACATTCACACTCGCAATGTCGCGCAGGCTGGTGCCGGTTAAGCTTCGAACCGTGAGTTCGGTGCGATAGTAGTAGCTGGTGCCGTATTTTTCGTAACTGCTTGGCCGAGTGTCAAGCAGATGAAACGAAATATCGTCAATCAGCTGCCCTTTGTCGGCAGGGCATTGCCAAACTTTTTTGGAAGGGCAGTAACCGATCAGCAGATCGTGCATCAGGGGAATATCGGGAATCTGCTTTTGAAAATCAGGAAACGCGTCCCAGATTTCCGGCGTGTATTTGTCTGCGGGATCAACGCCCCGCGGCCATTTGTCATCGCTGTCGGCCATATAAAGCCCGATCGCTTCGCCGATCTGCTTCAGGTTGCTCAAACATTGCGACTGTTTGGCCGAGCCTTTGGCGCGCATCACAACCGGGAACAGAATCGCGGCCACGATGGCGATAATCGCGATCACCACCAGCAGTTCTATCAGCGTGAATGCCAACCGGCGCACACCGACAGTTTATCTCGAATACAATCGCCGTGAATATGGCAGGGCAGAATCCTGGTATGCCGCGGATCGGGATCGTGGGCGGCGGAGTCATCGGCTGGTCGTGCGCTCACCACCTGCTGGAACTCGAACCCCGCGCAGATGTAACGGTGTTCGAGAGGCTGCCGTCGGCGGGCCAAGGTTCCACCGGCCGAGCGGCAGGAGGAGTGCGGGCGCAGTTCTCGACTCCCATCAACATCGCCCTATCTCAGTATTCGATTCAAAAGTTCGAAACGATGCCGGAGATCGGGTTTCGTCAATTGGGTTATCTTTTCGTAACCGCGAGCGAAGCACGCGCCGAGTCTCTGCGTTCCATTGCGGACCTGCAAAAACAGCACGGAGTCGAGGTCGAGCTGCTCGATCGAACCGAAATCAGCGCGTTCGCGCCTTATCTTTTCAGCGATGACCTGTTGGCAGGAGCGTTCGCAAAGAAAGACGGTTTTCTCGATCCGTTCGCCGTGTGCACCTGGTTCGAAAAATCCGCGCGCAGCGGCGGAGCGCGCGCACGAAACGGCGTCGAGGTCGTTGCGATTGATGCGCACACAATTCAAACCGCCGACGACTCATCCGGATGGGACTGCGTGATTGTAGCGGCAGGGCACCAAACGTCCGCACTGCTCGATCTGCCGATCAAGCCCGAGGTGCATCAACTTGCGCTCACCGAACCGATCGCCGGATTGCCGAACGATCTGCCGATGGTTGTGGACCTCGACACGTCGTTTCACTTTCGACGCGAGGGAAACGGACTGCTCATCGGATTCGATGACCACTCCTTAGCGCATCCCCAAAACGAGTCGTCGCATCCGCCGGCGTTCGATCCGAAGTTTCTTGAACGCCTCGCCGAGCCGTCGCTTCATCGTCTGCCGCTGCTTTCGGAAGCGCGTTTCGATGCGCGGAAATGCTGGGCGGGATTTTATGCGCAGACTCCCGATCATCACGCCGTAATCGGCAGTTTGAACGGCGTGGTTACTGCATCAGGATTCGGAGGCCACGGCATCATGCATTCGCCTGCTGCGGGACGTGCGTCTGCCGAAATCGTTCTTCGCGGCCGATGCGAAACGTTCGATCTGCATCCGCTCCGTCCAACACGATTTCAAGAAGACGATCTGATCGTGGAACGGATGGTGATTTAACTTCGCATTGCCGTGCGCGCAGCAAACGGATCAGGGCAAGGGAAGAGTTTCTCGCCATTTGAGGAACGCTTCGGTTGCTGCCCTCAGCTTGGCTTCGCGGCGGACCGATTTATCGCCAAGAGTTCCCGGATCGGGAAACAGTCCCCAATTGATGTTCATCGGAGCATAATCCGGCGAATCGGTGTTTGTTACGTGCGCGATCAGCGAACCGAGAGCGCATTCCCTCGGCGGGGGCGGAATCTCATCCGAAACGCATGCGAACAGGCCGGCAAGAATTCCAGTTGCGCCGCTCTCAACATATCCTTCGACGCCCGTAATCTGTCCGGCAAAAAACGTTTGCGAATCGCGGAGGCGCAGCCGCGCATCGAGGAGCCGGGGCGAATCGAGATAGGTGTTTCTGTGCATCACACCATAACGAACAAACTCGGCGTTTTGAAGCCCAGGCACCATGCGAAACACGCGCTTCTGTTCGGACCATTTCAAGGTGGTTTGGCATGCAACCATCGAGTACAAACTCTTTTGTGCGTTCTCCTGCCGAAGCTGGAGCACCGCATAAGCGCGTCCGCCGGTGTGGGGATTGGTCAGGCCCACCGGTTTGAAATTTCCAAACCTCAGAGAATCGCGCCCGCGCTGCGCAATCACTTCGATCGGCATGCATCCCTCAAAATATCGGGTTTCGGATTCCAGATGCGGCGTTGAGCGTTCTGCCGAGACTAACGCCGAAACGAATGCATCGTACTCCTCGCGGTTCATCGGGCAGTTCACATAAGACCCGTCTCCTTTGTCGTACCGATCCTGCTCCCATGCCAAACAGAAGTCAACGGATTCGGCGGTCACCGTCGGGCTCACCGCATCAAAGAAAAACAGCCTGCCCGAGCCCGTCCGGGTTTCGATCCATCTGGAGATCGCGTCGGAACTCAAAGGGCCGGTCGCAACGACCACCGGGTGATCGGTGTCGGCTCCGGTCCACTCCTTTCGGATCAGCTCGATGCGCGGGTGCGATGCGATTGCTGCGGTCATTTCGGAAGCGAAAGCCTCGCGGTCAACGCAAAGCGCCTCTCCTCCTGGAACCTGATGTTTCAGAGCGGTTGGAATCATCAGGCTTCCCAGCTGCTCCATCTCCCACTTCAACTGTCCTGCGGGTGAGTGCCGGTTGGAAGATTTGAAACTGTTGGAGCAGACCAGCTCGGCCAAAAGCCCGGTTTTGTGTGCTGGTGTGGGTTTTGCGGGGCGCATCTCCCACAGCCGAACCTGCGCTCCAAGCCGCGCGGCAATCCAAGCGGCCTCGCATCCGGCAAATCCTCCGCCGATCACGTCAATCATGTGAGAGTGCAGTCATACCGCAACCAGAACCTGCCGCGCATCGTATTCCACTCTCATGACAGGCGATCCACGGCTCCGCGAGCGATTGCCCGACAACCTAAGCCAGTTCAACGATTGGGTGGTTACCGAGGTCGAGAGCGAGGAAGCCGGCATATCGGTACGAGGCAGATTCGCCCTTTCGCCGTTTCAGCGGCTGGATGAAGAGCAGACGAACTTTCTTATCACGTTTCTTCGCTGCCGGGGCGTACTGAGCAGCGTCGAACGCGAGTTGGGTCTCAGTTATCCAACCGTGAGGGCTCGGCTCGATGCGCTGCTTAAGGCGCTGGGCCTCGCGCCAACCGCCGACGGCGATTCCGAGGAGCGCCGAAAACAGATTTCCGAAAACCAAGCAAAGATTTTGGAACGGCTGGAGCGGGGAGAGCTGACTCCCGCCGAAGCCAAAGAAGCGATGAAGGAGGCCGCGAGTTGAAAGATCAGGTTTTGAGAATTCTGAGGATGGTGCAGGAAGGCAGGCTGTCGCCCGATGATGCGCTCGACCTGATGGATGCATTCGTGGACTTCGAAAGTTCCCGAACCGAACAACCCGCCGAGCAGCCGAAGGCTCAGCAGGAACCAGAACCCAAATCGCAGCCGCAAGATCCGTTTCGACGGTTCGTTGACAGCATTGACAACCTGACCAAAGAGAGCCTTTCCAACATCAAGTGGAACGAAATCGCAGAAAGCATCCGCGATGCCGCGCGGAAAGGAGCAGAGAGCGTTCGCGAAAAAGTCGAGCACCTTTCCAAACGCGATCTGATCGGGCTGTTTTGGACAAATGACGAAGCCGCAAACGTCACGCTTCCGCTCAAAATCTCGCAGGGCGATACGCTCAGAATGTCGGTCGGCAAAGGCGACATCAAAATCACAGGCGGCTCTTCCGATCCGAAACTCACCGCCGATGTGCGCGTTCGCGGAAAGACCAAAGAAGAAGCCAAAGAGCGCGCGCGGACATGGACGCCCGTTCTCGACGTTCAGGAAGGACTCGTTACGATACGAACGAACGGCGAGCTGAGCTGCGAGAACTATGAAATCGAAGTTCCTTCGGGAGTCTCGGTCGAACTCGAACTGAGTTCCGGCGATGTGGAAATCCGCGCAACCGGGGGCGGAGTTCGAGCGGCCTCTAAGCACGGCGATCTGTTTTGCGAAGGCGCGCGCGGAATGATCGAGATCAAAACGAGTGCGGGTGACGTCAAACTTCGCGATGCGCAGGCAAGCCAGATTCAAGTCGAAGTGCAGCACGGCGACATCCGTATCGAACGGTCGAAAGGCCCAATGAAACTTCGCGCGGCGAGCGGAGATATCGCGGCGAAAGATGTGGAAGGCAACACGCTCTCGTTGGAGACGGTTGACGGCGACATTGATCTGGAAGTGTCTGCGCCGTTTGATGGAAGCATGAACATTCGAACGGTTCACGGCGACGTGCTGGTAGATCTCGCCGGCGGTTCAAACTGCAACGTTGCGCTCAATTCGATCAACGGATCGGTGAGCTGTTCGGCGCCCCTGGATGAAATGCGCCGATCGGAAGAACGCATTACGGGCCGTTTGGGAGCGGGCGAAGGCACGATTGACATCAGCGCCGTGAGCGGAGACGTGAGTTTCAACCTGCGGGATTCGTCTTAGGGCAGATACAATTCCCTAAATGTTTACGCCGCCAGCCGGACGCGTTTCGATCATGGGAGTTTTGAACGTGACTCCCGACAGTTTTTTCGACGGCGGAAGGTTTGAGAGTTTTGAAAAGGCGGTCGAGCGGGGAAGAGAGATGCGCAGACAGGGCGCAGACATCGTTGACGTGGGCGGCGAATCAACCCGGCCCGGCGCCGACGAAGTTGACGAACGCAAAGAACTTCGCCGCGTGATGCCCGTCATCGAAGCGCTCTGCGCCGAACAGATTCCGGTTTCAATTGACAGTTCCAAACCGACAGTCGTGCAGGAAGCCGTGAGAGCCGGCGCATGTTTCATCAACGATGTAACGGGATTCCAAAACGGCGAGATGATCCGGCTCGCCGCCTCGACTAACTGCAGCGTCTGCGCGATGCACATGCGGGGAACGCCGCGTACGATGCAGGCAGATACGCGATACGACGATTTGATCGAAGAACTTGTGCAGTTCTTTGTCGCCAAAACCCGCGAACTCAACGATGCAGGCATCGCATCTGAACGGATCTGGCTCGATCCCGGAATCGGCTTCGGCAAAGATGTAGCAGGAAACCTCTTGATTCTAAGAAGCATCCCACGGTTTGCACAAATCGGCCAACTGATGATCGGCGCTTCGCGAAAATCGTTCCTGGGAAAGATCGTGGGTGAACCCGATCCTGAAAAACGGCTTGCCCCCTCGCTCGCTGCGGCGGTTTTCGCAGTACACCAGGGCGTGGGAATGGTGCGCGTGCACGATGTTCAAGAAACCCGTGCCGCCCTAAATGTCTGGTCTGCGCTGCAGGATATATCAATAATCGAATATTCTAATGCTATTCGGTAGGGTATCCTGAGCCGACAAGCCGACATCAAGGAGGTTTTCAGGCATGCGATACCAGACGGTTCACGTCCAACAGCGACAGAAAGGCGGGTCAACCAAAGACCTCAGGCGCCAGGGCCTCATGCCGGCGGTGATCAGCCGCGCCGGGGGAGCCGCGCTCGAAGTAACCGCAAACCGGGATGAACTTGCGCAGGCCGTTCGAAAGTCCGGCATCGGGGGTGTGATGCGGCTAGTGGATGAGGCTGCCAACCAGGAGCATTTGGGAATCCTAAAAGAGCTTCAGTGGCATCCGGTGAAGCGGAACATCACTCACGCTTCCTTCCAGGCGGTTGACCAGTCACAGGTTGTGGAGACGCGCATTCCGGTGATCCTCCAGGGCGAGCCGAAGGATGTTACGCGCAAAACCGCCCAACTTCTGAAGCAGCACGAAACCATTGGGCTCCACGCCAAAGTAACCGACCTTCCGGCGGCGGTCGCGATTGACATTTCCGACCTGCAAGTGGGCGACACGGTTACCGCGGGCGACGTGGTGCTGCCAGCTGGATGCGAGCCCTCGAACCCTGCAGAGATTCTGTTCCAGGTTGCTCACGCGTTCGAACAGCAGATCGAAGCGCCGGCGCCTGTCGAAGAGGAATCTGCCGAACCCGAACTCATCACCAAAAAGCCTGCCGAGGCCGAAGCCGAATAGCCGCTGGCAGGTGTGGTGGATCGCGCGATGCCGCAGGGCGGCAAGGAGTTTCCGATATGAGTGCAATGGTTTGTTCAATCCGAGGATTCGATGAAAAAGGCGTTCGCAAAATGCTCAGCGCCATGCGCAACGGTCATAAGGGCGAAGACCGAGTGCACCATCACGGTTCGATGATCGTGGGGGTTACAGCATCCACAGGCAGCGAGTTCGCCGAACTCAGCGACGGAAAAATCAGCATCGCCATGCTGGGAAGGTTTTTCAACTCGTCAACCCTGCGCCCGCATCTGAAGCCCAGGCCGAAGGACAATACCGATGCCGCCGTGCTGCTTTCGCTTTATAAGATGAAAGACCGCAAGGCCGTGCACTATCTGGATGGGGCGTTCGCGTTTGTGATCGTAGACGGCGACAACTTCTATGCGGCCCGCGATCCGATGGGAATGAAGCCTTTGTATTATGCCAGGGCAGACGACGCCTGGGTTTTCGCCACCGAACTTAAGGCGTTTCCAAAATCGTTCAAACAGGTCATGGAGTTTCCCGCGGGCTGCTATCTGGATTCAACCGCCGGCGCGCGCCGATATTTCAAACTTCCCGACGGCCCGCCCGCGCGCGTGACCTTGCAAGAGGCGATGGACATCGTGCGCCCCGTGGTAACCGAAGCCGTCATCCAACAGCTGCGCAACGAAGGAGAACCCGGCGTTTACATCACCGGTTCGGTGGAAAGCTGCATCATCGCCGCGATCGCCGCAAACAGAAACCGAAAAACTAAAACCTATTCGGTCGGTTTGGAAGATTCCACCGATGGAAACACCGCTAAGAAGGTTGCATCGTGGCTCGGAACGGATCACACCCACCGGGTTGTGACCCAGCAGGAGATTTTGGACTGCCTTCCGCACATCATCGGTCAGATCGAAAGTTTCGATGCGCCGGTTGTGCGCCACGCCGTGGCCGACTACTTTGTGGTGCAAGAGGCGGCGCGAAGCGTTGACGTTCTGATGAGCGGCGACGCCGCTAACGAACTGTTCGCAGGATATCCGTATCTGCGGCCGATGTTCCCAGAAAAACTTACGGTTGAAATCAAGCAGATCACCGAAGACCTGCATCGAACCCAGCTCCACAGGTGGGATCGGATCACAAGCATGTTTCAAGTGGAAGGCCGATGTCCGTTCGCTGATCGAAAAGTGGTTTCGGCAGTGAGCAAACTTCCCACGAACATGAAAATCAACGAAGACGGCCGATCGAAATGGGTCTTGCGGCGCGCGTTCAACACGATGCTGCCGGCATGGATCGTAGACAGGCCCGACAGCGACGATGCTCATTTCACGGGAATTCAAGAAGCGCTCCAAAGCTACGCCGACACGGTGTTTTCCGACGAAGATGTGCAAGCACAAAATGCGTCAACTCCGGGTGCCCAGCTGCGCGGAAAAGACGAACTCCTTTATTTCCAAATCTGGAGCAGCAAATTCAGGCAGGATTGCATTCCGCTCGTGGGCCGGACGCATCTGTAAGGTTGATACTGCATGCCAAAAGACGCGAAAGCGAGACTGACGGAGCTCGATTCGGCAACGGTGATTGGGAGCCTCCGCGAAATTCTGCCCGCGCAGGATCTGTTCGATGGAGTCCGCACCAACGCGTTCTTGAATTTCGCGGTTGACGTGCTCGGATCCCTTTCGCATCCCACCCGCATCCGCATCGTCTCGCTGCTGCGGAACCAGGCCCTGACGGTCAGCCAAATTCAGTCTGAACTCGAAATCGCGCAGGCGAACGCATCGCAGCACCTGCAGATTCTGGTTAGGGCCGGCGTGCTGGTGCGCGAGGCTAACGGGGCTTCGCGCGTTTATCGTCTGCGCGATCCCGCGATTTGCGATCTGTTGGATCGGGTCAAGCTTTTCTGGCAGTCGCACAAAGAAGACATCGCTGCGGAGCGCCTGGGATGAAAACCGAACTGCTGTTTGCCGCAGTTTTGACTTTTGGATGCGGCGGCAGGCATGCTGCGTCCGGCAGCGACAGTTTTCCTCCAAGCAAGCAGGTGCAGTTCTCGACAGCCGACGGCAAAACGGTGTTCGCCGAGTTGTACTCCGCAACCACCGAAAAGAACGCACCCCTTTTGATGCTGTTTCACCAAGCAGGCTCGAACGCCAAAGAGTATGCGCCGCTCACGTCTGAATGGACGAAGAACGGATTCAAATGTCTTGCCGTAAACCTGCGCTCGGGCGGCGATATGTGGGATGCCGACAATCCAACCGCCGACCAGTACCGGCGCGATCCCGGTTATTTGGCGGCTTATCAAGACATGGAAGCCGCAATGAATTGGGCGCTGCGGCAGCGTTTCGACCGCATCGCGGTTGTGGGAAGCAGTTACAGCGCCTCGCTCGTGTTTCACCTCGCCGATCAGTTCACGCAGATTTCGTTGGTGGCAGCGTTTTCGCCCGGAGAGTATGGCGAAATGAAAGGTTCTGTGGGAGCCTGGATGAGCGCGGTGCGCTGCCCGGTTTTCGTTGCATGCGCCGCTTCGGAAGAAGCCGACGTGCGGCCGCTGTTCAAAAACGTAAGAGAACCTGATATTCCTGGCGCATCCAACGTGTTCGTTCTGTTTGATCCCGGCGCGCACGGTGCGTCGGCGATGCGGGATGACAAAGACCCTCAATGCGCGAAGCAGTATCGCGAAGCGTTTCTGCGCACCATTTTGCGTTGGAAAAACGCCTGGAAATGAACCGCTCTCCAGCGG
>JAJPJR010000008.1 GCA_021324165.1 Armatimonadota bacterium | reverse complement strand
CCGCTCGAGCGGTTGGTGATGAACCGAACGGGATCAATCGGTTCGCGGGTTGGTCCGGCTGTTACCAGAACCGACACGCCTTCATAAAGGTTCGAGCGTCGAGCGGCTTCGAGTGCGGCCTGCACGATTGCGGCGTTGGAGGCGAGTTTGCCTTCGCCGTGTTCGCCGCACGCCACATCGCCCTCTTGGGGATCAACGATCACGGCACCTCTCTCTTTCAACGTTTTGAGGTTGGTTTGCACGGAATCGGAAGCGTACATCTGGGGATTCATCGCAGGAGCCAGCACCAGCTGCGCTTTGCTCGCGACGATGACGGTGGTGAGCATATCGAGCGCTTCTCCTCGGGCGATTCTGGCAATCGCATGTGCTGAGGCGGGGCAGATGAGAATCGCTTGAGCGAACCGCGCGAGTTCGATGTGCGCCATTTTCCCCCGCACGGGCTCTTCGAAAGCGTGCGTGAGGCACGGATTCCCGGTGAGGCCTTCAAACAGTGCGGGCCGCACGAACTCGGCGGCGCCTTCGGTAAGGCAGACGCGCACATCGCAGCCTGCGCGCATCAGGTCGCGCACAACGTCGGCGGCGCGATACGCCGCGATGCTTCCCGAAACTCCAACTAAGATGTTCATTGCGCCATCGCCTTTCGCACGATCTCATCGAGCCGTTTGGCGCAGGATTGCACATCGTCGTTTATCACTTGGTAATCGAATTCGCATGCCTGCGCGATTTCGTTTTTGGCGGCTTCAAGGCGGATGCGGACCTGCTCTTCGGAATCAAGATTGCGCGACCGAATCCGCTCCTCGAGCGCTTGGAGCGACGGCGGCATCAGAAAGATCGTGATGGCGTCGGATCGCGTCTGCTTCACCGTTTTTGCTCCTTGCACGTCGAGTTTGAGCACGGCGATTTTGCCTTCGGCAAGAATCCGTTCGGTTTCTGCTTTCGGCGATCCGTAAAGACTGTGGTAAACGGGTTTCCATTCCAAGAACTCGCCGCGGTCAATTTTGCGTTGAAACTCCTGCGGCGATACGAAGTGATAATCAACGCCGTTTTGTTCGCCGGGGCGGGGCTCGCGGGTGGTGGTTGTGATCGGCACCACGATCATCGGATCGAGCTGTTTCCAGGCCGAAAGCACGGTGTCTTTGCCGATCGCGCTCGGCCCGGAAAGCACCACCAGAATTCCCGGCATCAGTTCAAGAGCCTCATGATGGAGTCTGCCAGCCGCATTGGATCGTGCCGCACCACGTCGCTTTCCGAAATCAGATTTGCGGCGACGGCGCGGATTCCCATGGCGCGGATTCGGTCGGAATCGGGCTCGACGAACTCTTGTCCCACTTCGGCATATCGGTTAAGAAGATATTGGCTCGGCCGCGCTTTGTTCACGAGAACATAATCGCAGACTCTTTTGCCCACGTTCGCTTCGATCGCGTGCACGTGTTCGCTGGCCGTAAACTGATCGCTCTCACCCGGCTGGGTCATCACGTTGCAGACATACACTTTGATCGCGTTGGATTCGGCGATCGCCTCGGGAATGCCAGGCACCAAGAGCGGCGGAATGACGCTGGTGTAAACCGATCCGGGGCCGAGAACCACGATGTCGGCATCGGAGATCGCTTCGAGCGCATCGGGAACGGGCGCAGCGTCCGGCGGATCGAGATAGATTTTTCTTACGCGAAGCCGCGATGCTACGATGCGTGTTTCGCCGCAGATTTCAGTTCCATCTTCCATTTCGGCGCGGAGTCTGACACGATCGAGCGTTGCGGGAATCACGCGTCCACGGATCGCCAAGACTTTGCTGATCTCTTGAATTGCGTGATCGAAATCGCCCGTGAGATCCACCATCGCGGCGATCAGCAGGTTGCCTGTGCTGTGACCGCTGAGCGAGCCGGACGCTTTTTCAAACCTGTGCTGAAACAGGTCGGTCATCGCTTTTTCTGCATCCGCGAGTGCAACCAGGCAGTTGCGGATATCGCCGGGTGGAAGCATCCCTTTTTCACTTGCCAGCCTGCCGCTCGACCCGCCGTCATCGGATACGGTTACGATTGCGGTAATTCTGCTGGTTCGATGCTTGAGTCCGCGCAGAACAGTGGAGAGCCCGGTTCCGCCACCGATCACCACCACGTTCGGGCCGGAGGCAAGCATTCTTTGGCGCAAAAACGAATTGAGTTTTCCATCCCAAGTTGGAATCGCTGCGCGCAGCAGTTGATGCAAACCCGCGCGCGCGCCGTAAATCATCATGTAAGCCCCGAGCAGAAGCAGCGCACCCGATGCGATATGTTTTGCGAGCGGAAGCTGGGCTTCTCCAACCATCGCGCTAAGGAGTCTGCCGACGCCGAATGCGACGGATTGGAATGCGGGCACAAGCAGAAGCTGATAACTTAATGACAGTCCGACGATGACAATGACAAGGCCGGCGGCAAACAGCAAAGCCGACCGCCTGAGTTTCGCGGCGGCCACAAGCCAGCGTTTAATTCTCTGCGGGCGCGCCACTTACTTGATCACCCTCCACGTCCATTGAACCAGAATTCCCATGATGAGACTGCAAACCAATGCGTCCCAAAAATTGCCGACCGTAAAACCGATTTGCATGCTGCCTACCCAAAGAAACAACGCGGCATTAATGACGATAGCAAACAGTCCAAACGTGATGACGATGAGCGGAAAGGTGAGAAGTTTGACGAGTGTGCCGATCGTGGCGTTGATCAAACCCAATACCGCCGTGCCGAGGAACAAGGTTAGGGGATGCTCCACATCGGCGTGCACATGCAGCCCCAGCTTGGAAGAGATGAACGCTGCGGCCGCCAATCCCGCCGCGCTGATGACCCAGCGAATCAGCAGATTTACCATCAAGGCGCATTTTATTCGACCCGCATCGGCTGAAACTTGGGCGGGCGCCGAGGCATACTGAACGCATGACCCCGCGCACCCCTATGCTGCGCCAATACTTCGCCACAAAAGAGCGATATCCGGGCTCGCTGCTGGCGATGCGCGTGGGCGACTTTTACGAGTTTTACGGCGAGGATGCCGAAACCGCGGCTCGGGCGCTCGAGATCACGCTGACGGGTCGGGAGGACGGCGAAAACGGCCGAATTCCGATGGCGGGCGTTCCGTTTCATGCGGTCGAGAAGTATTTGGCGCGGCTGATCAAGCAAGGGTTTCGTGTGGCGCTTTGCGACCAGGTGGAGGATCCAAAACTCGCCAAAGGGCTTGTGAAGCGGGAGGTTACGAAGGTTGTGACTCCCGGGACGGCGCTCGATGATGAGATGCTTTCTGCGAAATCTAACAACTTTCTTGCATCGGCCGTTGCAACCAAAGACGCGGTGGGTGTGAGTTTTTTGGATCTGTCAACCGGAGAGTTTTTGGTAACGGAGTTGGGAGGAGCGGATTCCACGCAGAAGACGATTCAGGAGATAGCGCGGCTGAACCCGTCGGAATGCCTGCTTCCCGAAGAAGCGGACGAACTTTATGAAGTCATTTCGCGCGTCGCGGCGTCGGCGATCACGAAGTATCCGTTTTTGAAGCCGAAAGACGCCAAGAACCGGCTGCTCAAACAGTTCCGCACGCAGTCGCTTGCGCCGTTTGGGTTGGAAGAGTCGGAAACAGGAACGAGCGCGGCTGGAACGATTTTAAGTTATCTGGATTCAAACGCGATTCAGTCGGATCATATTGATCACGTTGTGACGTATGCGATCGGCGACCGTATGCGGCTCGATGCGGCGACGATGCGGAGTTTGGAACTCACGGCGAACATTTTGGACGGATCGCGAAGGATGTCGCTATTAGAGCTGCTTGATTACACACAGACCTCGATGGGCGCTCGGCTTTTGAAGCGGTGGATCGAGGAGCCGCTGATCAGCATCGAGCCCCTTTGCGCGAGGTTCGACGCGGTGGAGGTGTTGAAGTCGAACGGTTTGGCCAGAAGCGAACTGCGCGAAGTGCTGCACAAACTTTACGATCTGCAGCGTCTGGTTTCGCGCGTTGCCGCGTCGGCGGCTTCTCCGCGCGATCTTGCGGCCATCCGGGATTCGCTTGTTCTGCTCCCTTCGCTGATGGAGGCTGCGGTCAGGGTGAATGCAGGGCGGATCACGGAATGCAGGTCGGAGATCGAACTGTTCGAAGACCTTCTTGCCGATCTTAACAAAGCGTTGGTGCTCGACCCGCCGATGAACCTTCGCGAGGGCGGCGTGATCCGCAAAGGGTTCGATGCCGAACTCGATGAACTTCGGCACCTTTCATCTGAGGGGAAAGCGATGATCGCTTCGCTTGAAACGGTCGAGCGGGAAGCGACCGGCATCGAACGTTTGAAGGTTGGATTTAATTCGGTATTCGGATACTACTACGAGATACCGAAATCGCAGATCGGCAAAGCGCCCGCGCATTATGTTCGAAAGCAGACCACCGCTAACGCCGAGCGGTACATCACTGCCGAACTCAAAGATTTGGAAGCGCGGGTTACGAGCGCCGAAGAGCGGAGTTTGGAACTTGAAGCGCGGCTTTTTGCGCAGGTGCGCGCGAAAGTTTCTACTCACGCTTCAAATCTTTTGAGAACTTCGCGCGCGATTGCGGAGATTGACGTTTTGCAATCGTTTGCAGAAGCTGCGGCCGTAAACCGATATACGCGGCCCGTGGTGGATGATTCGGAAGCGCTCGAAATTAAAACAGGAAGGCATCCGGTGGTGGAGACCCATTTGGGAATGGGCGGTTTTGTTCCAAACGACAGTCAGTTGGGCGAGGAGACCAAAGTGGTGATTTTGACGGGGCCGAACATGAGCGGCAAGTCAACCTATCTTCGGCAGAACGCGCTGATCGTTCTTATGGCTCAGATCGGATCGTTCGTTCCTGCGGAGTTTGCGCGAATCGGATTGGTGGACAGGGTGTTTGCAAGAATCGGCGCGCGCGACGAGCTCGCGAGCGGGCAGAGCACGTTTATGGTCGAGATGACCGAAGCGGCGCACATTCTGCACCACGCCACCTCGCGAAGTTTGGTGATTTTGGATGAGATCGGCAGAGGGACGAGCACCTATGACGGCCTGGCGATCGCCTGGGCGATTGCAGAAAACTTGAATGCGCGCGGCGTGAAGACGTTTTTCGCAACCCACTACCATCAGCTGAATGCGCTATCAGAACAGGCAAACGGTGTAAGGAACTTTAGAGTTGCGGTTCGCGAAGAGCCCGACAGGGTGGTTTGGCTGCACAAAGTTTTGGAAGGCGGAACCGACAAAAGTTACGGAATTCAGGTAGCGAGAATGGCAGGATTGCCGAAGACGGTGCTGGATCGCGCGGCGGATGTTCTTAGACAGCTTGAACAGACCGAATCGGCGCCGATCGCCAGCGTGCATCCCGCGCCTGCGCAATTCGAACTTTTCGAACCGCCCGAACCGGAAGTTTTGACGCGGCTGAGATCGCTGGACACCAACGCGATGACCCCGCTCGAAGCGTTGATCGTGCTGGACAATCTGAAACGCCAATCGGCCGGCGAGCGATGAACCAGACGCCGCGATATGCGCAAGTCGCTCCCGATGTGAGCGCGCCGATCGAAGAGAACGCGTACACCTATGAGATTCCTGAAGGGATGCGTGTGCAGCCGGGTGACGCGGTTTTGGTTCCATTCGGTGCGCGGACGGTTTCTGGATTCGTGCTGTCCACATCGTTTGAGATGCCTGCTGAAGTCAGCGCCAAGGTGCAAAAGTTCCGCGCAATCTCTTCGGTGATTCAGGGGCTGAACATCCGCGCTGAACTCCTCGACTGTTTGAAATGGATTTCGAGCGAATACCTCGCTCCGCTTTCGAGCGTTGTGGCGGCTGCGATGCCTCCCGGCCTCCGCCCGAGACTTCGCACCGACGTGGTGCTGAAGCAGGAAAAGGCGGATGGAAACCTGTCAACTGCCCAGCATGAACTGCTTGAATTGATACAACAAAACGGCGGAAGAATGAACATAACGAAATTGGGGCGCGTGAAGTCGGGCCGGAGAAGCGCAGCCCGCGCCCTGATTCGGATGGGGATTTTGGAAACGGTTTCGTACCTTCCAGAAGAGCGGCGGACTCGCGAGAAACTGCTGCGCCTCGCCGATGCGGATTCGGTGTCATGGTTCATCGCCGAGAACCTGAAAAAGAAACCCGCGCAGGCGGCGTGTCTTCAGCGGCTTGCAGGAACCCAAAAGGCGGCGCTCACCGCTGCGGAGATTTCAGAAACCACGGGCGCAAGCAGCCAAACCATCAAAGATCTTTTCGATGCGGGAATGCTTCTTGCGGCAGAGAAGCCCGCTCCGCCGATGGATTCCGGACCAAACCGGCTCACAAGCGAGCAGAAAAACGCGATCGAAGCGATCACTCGATCCATTCGATCTGGCGAAGGAAAGAAGTTTCTTCTGTTTGGAGTTACGGGCAGCGGCAAAACCGAAGTGTATCTTCGATGCGCAGCGGAGGCGCTGTCGCTCGGAAAACAGGTTTTATATCTGGTTCCTGAAATCGCTTTGACGCCGCAGACGATTTCGCACCTTAGGGGGCGGTTTGGAAACGCGATCGCCGTGATGCACAGCGCGATGTCTGCGGGCGAACGTCTTCGGCATTGGAGAATGGCGCGCGAAGGTGCAACACCGATCGTTGTCGGCGCAAGAAGCGCGATTTTCGCTCCTCTCGAAAACATCGGACTGATCGTGATTGACGAAGAGCACGAGTCGAGTTATAAGCAGGATTCGGTTCCCCGCTACCACGTGCGGGCGGTGGCGGAATTCCGCGCGGCGCAGAGCAGCGCGACGGTGGTGATGGGCTCGGCCACGCCGGCGATCGAGAGTTTTCATCGAACGACCACCGGTGAAATCGAGCGCCTGACGCTGCCCCGCCGGGCAACCGACCTTTCGCTTCCTGAAGTTTCGATTGCCGATCTGCGGGAGGGATTCCGCGAAGGCAAGCCGTCGCTTTTAGGTGCGAAGATGATGGAAGCGCTCGAGCAGACATTTGAAAGGCAGGAGCAGGCGCTGCTGTTTTTGAACCGGCGCGCTTATTCTCACGGCCTGGTGTGCCGGGATTGCGGGCACTGTCCCAAATGTCCCAACTGTTCGGTTGCGCTCGTTTTTCACTTGGCGGTGCGCGAGGTGCGGTGTCACCATTGCGGATTCAAAGAGCGCGCACCGAAGTTGTGCCCAGTGTGCGGAGGCACGCGCATCAGAACGCTTGGAATTGGAACGGAGAAGGTCGAAGAGTTTGTCCGCGCGAAATTCCCAGGCGTGCGTGCTGCAAGGCTGGATCGTGATGTGGCGTCTCGGCGCGGCGCAGCCGAAGAGATTTTTTTGCAGTTTCGGGCAGGCGAAATTGATGTGCTGATCGGCACGCAGATGATCGCAAAAGGGCTCGATTTTCCGAACGTTTCTCTTGTGGGAGTTGTGATGGCCGATGTGGGACTTGCCGTGCCGGATTTTCGGAGCACCGAACGCACGTTTCAACTTTTGACTCAGGTTGCGGGGCGGGCCGGCAGGCATCGGCCTGGCCGCGTGATGATTCAAACGTTTCAACCCGAACACCCTGCCATCCGCCACGCCGCAACGCAAGCGTATGAACCGTTCTTCGAAGCGGAAATCGGGGATCGAAAGATCACGCGTTATCCGCCGTTTGTGCGGCTTGCAAACATCGTCGCAACTTCTGAAAACTACTCCGCCGCAACCGCGGCCGCATCGAAAATCGCCGCCGAACTCAGCGCGCATGCGGAACTGGAAATCGCCGGCCCCAGCGACTGTCCGATTTCGAGGCTTGCCGGCCAGTATCGAAGGCATCTTGTGGTCAAGTTTTCGAACGAGACTGCCACAAAACTGTTGGAATCTGCGGCTGCACCCCGGCGCACCGGCGGTGTGCGCATCACCGTGGATATTGATCCTCAAAGCCTGCTCTAAATCAGTTCGAGGATCGCCTGGTTGCAAAACCGCCTGCCTTCGGGCGTCAGGCGGAATCGGTTTTCAGTTTTTTCGATCCATCCGCGCGCGATCACTCGGTTCGCAGCCTGCGCGTCCAAAACTTCCGCGTTCACGCCACGATTCAACCGGAGTCCGAGCATGATTTTTTCGGTTCGCAGATCGTTTTCGGTCAGGCTTTCTTGTTCGCAATACAGGCTAAAGCCGTTTTCCACCGCTTCGCAATATCTTGCGGGATGTTTTACGCGCGTTTGACGAACGGAGCCGATTCGTGAAACCGCTCCAGGGCCGTATGCGGCATACTCTTCTCCGCGCCAATAAGTCAAATTGTGCACGCATTCGAAGCCTGGTTTGGCGTAGTTGCTGATTTCGTATTGAAACAAGCCGTGTTGAGCAGCGGTCTTTGCGCACGATTCGTACATTCTGATCTGCGCTTCTTCATTTGGAACCGTGAGCATGCCGCGCTTCTGCTGTTTGTAAAACGCGGTGTTCGGCTCGATGGTCAGGCAATACAAACTCAGATGTTCAGGATTCAGCGCGAGGGCTTTGTAAAGATTGTCCTGCCAAACGGCGTCGGTTTGATTGGGAAGCGCGAACATCAGATCGAGATTGAGGTTGGTGAATCCTGCTTCGCGTGCGGATGCGACGGCGCGGACGGTTTCATCGGACTTGTGGATGCGCCCCAGCCGCAGCAGTTCGCCGTCTTGAAAACTCTGTGCCCCCAGGCTCAGGCGGTTGAAGCCGGCGGTTCGCATCTGTTTGAACTTCCCTGCATCGGCGGTGCCAGGGTTTGCTTCGCTGGTGATTTCGCACCGCTGGGTTGGGGGATGAGCGCAAACAACGGCGTCCAGAATCCTCAGCAGCTGAGCCGCAGACAAAAACGTGGGCGTTCCCCCGCCAAAAAACAGCGATTTGGCCGGTCTTCCCCGCTGTTCCGAACGCTCGATTTCGGCGATGATGGCGCGGGTCGTCCGCTCCATAATCTCGCCTTCCATCGCATAACTGTTGAAATCGCAATAGCCGCATTTGGATGGGCAGAACGGAATGTGCACATAAACGGCGATCGGGTTCACTCGTGAATTGTATACTTTGCGCGTGAATTGGCACATCACCGAAGAACAGGCAGCGCCGAAACCTCCAAAAGCCCGCGGAATCAACGTTGCCGTGATCGGCTGCGGCGAGATTATGAACATCGCGCATTTGAAGGCTTATCAGGCGGCAGGAATCACGCCGATCGGATGCTTCGATCTGAATGCGGAAGCATCCGCCAAAACAGCCGCCGCCTTCAACATCCCGCGCATTTACAAATGTCTTGAAGAGCTTGTGTCGGACGAAAATGTTCATATCGTAGACATCGCCATTCATATGAACGGAAGGCGCGAGGCGTTTGAAGCGTGCTGTAAACACGGAAAGCAGATTTTGATTCAAAAGCCGGTGGCGCACTCGATGGCCGAAATCGAACAGTTCGTGCAGATGTCGCACACCGCAGGCGTAAAAGTGCAAGTGAATCAACAAGCCCGGTGGGCGCCGACGCACGCGGCTGTCAAAATCCTGCTCAATAGGGGAGCGGTCGGCAGGCTGAACTTCATCCGGTTCGAAATGCGGGGATGGCAGGATGATCCGAACACCTGGTATGTGCGCCAAAAAAACATGACGCTGGTAGATCACGGCGTGCACTATTTCGATCTGATTCGGTTTTTTGCTGGGCGCGAAGCGAAACGTGTGGCTGCGATGCACGCAAGCGTGCCCGGCCAAAAGCATATCAGCCCTGTGATCTATTCGGCAGTGATTGATTTCGGCGACGGCCTGACTGCCGAACACTGCTTCAACAACAAAGTGATGACGCCCGAGCCTTGGGGAATGAATATCGTGCTGGACGGAGAGGAAGGCTCCATCTTTTGCGATTTTGAAACCGTGCGTTTGCAGCGCCGCGACGGCGGGCCGCTGGTCTTTACTCCCCAAAAAAAATGGTTCCCCGACGCTTTTTTGGGACCGATGGCCGACTTGATGGATGCCGTGGCAGAAAACCGCGAACCCGCGTGTTCGCTGCAATCCAACGTGGGAACCATGCGGCTAGTTTTTGGTGCGCTCGAGAGCGCAGAAACCGGCGAGTTTGTTACTTTCGAATGAACCAGTCGCCCGATGCGCACTTCCAATCGCTGCCGAAAAACCCCGCAGCAAGGATCGCTTCGGCGCCGCTCTGCCACACATCGGGCGAGCAGAACATCGCGTCGGGATACGCGGTTCCCGAAACGAAATAAGGCAGGCGGTCGGCCGCGCGCATCGCCCGCGCGTCGGTGCCTCCAACAAACGCGTTCATTGAAAACAGATCATCCCCGCTGGGGCGGGTGAGCAGACCGGTGACGGGGCCTGAAAAAGACCAGATCGCTCCCAACCGAGCGCCGCCCGCATCGAGATGGGTTTCATCCGCTGCCTCGACCATCTTCCAGGCTGCGTTCACGCTTTCGTTTCCAAAAAACACTGCGTTCCTTCCTTTAAATGCTCCGCGCAGATACGCATCGTCGGAAACGACATCCACCGATCCGTTTCCGCGATAGTAAAACGTTTCCGCATCGAACCGCGCTTTTTCGAAACTCCATCGGTTTGCTTGCGGCGATCCGTGCGTTCCGTAAACGAACACCATTCGATTGGTGAACGACTCTTTGAACGCGCCGCCGCGTAAACTGGTTTTCTGGTTCTCATCCATGCCGGAATCCTGTTTCCACACCCCTAAAGTTCGCACTAAGAAAAGCGTTCCGCCCTGCGGCGGCGGAATGTTTGCGATACTCTGCCCGTCAATGTTTACCGACACCTGCCCGCCCGAACGAACCGCGGCCAACTCTATCCGCAATCGGCTCACGTTGTCCGTTTTAATTTCAAAACTGTGCTTGAGCGGATACGCCGTCGCATCCACGCTGCTCAGAACGTAAGGATGAATCTGCTGTTCGATGCCGATCCAAGCGCGGCTGGAACTGACCGCGGGACACGGTGTAAAGAAACGCACATGGCGCACCTCAGAATTCGAAGGAATCTGCCTTCGCGCGAAAAAGTCGAACATCGGCGGCCAGTCCACACATTCGGCTCCGGGCTCATCGGAGTTTTCCCACCAGTGGCCAGCGCCCGGCTGTTCGAAAACCGTAAAGTCGTTGTGAAAACCGCTCAGCATCTGTTTCATCTTGCGCGCTTCGGTAACGGGAACGTTGTCGTCGCTGTCGCCGTGCAGAATGTACATGCCGAGGTCGGCATAGTTTTGAATCAAGTTTTCGGTTCTGCTTGGGCTCATCGCGCGTTCCATCATCTGCTGCGGCGGAGCCGGGCTCGCGGCAAAACGCGATCCTGTGTAACTATCAAAGCTGATCCACGCAGCGCTTGGGCCGATCGCGGCGAATAAGCCTGGAAACAGACATCCGATCTGATACGCTCCGTGGCCCCCCATCGAGTGTCCAGTCAGATACACGCGGCGGCTGTCGAACGGAAAGGTTTTCTTGGCTTGATTCAAAACCTCGATTGCATCCATTCTCCCCCAATCTTCCCAATCGAATCCGTAGGGGCGGCGGTTGGTCGGCGCAACGATGTTCGCCCAACTCTTTGGTGAATAGGCGTCGGCTTGACCGATCGCTTCCACCGACGCGCCATGAAGCGTAAGGATCAGCGCCGGGCTGGAGTTTTTTCGATCCGAACATGGCTGCAGCGCGTAATACTGCACGCTGGCGTCAATCCTGCTGACAAATGTGATTTTGCGCGAGGCTTCCGGTTTTCTCACGCGCAAATCCATCGTCATCTGGTCAATCGTTTTGCCGCTGCGGATAAGCCGAATCGCAACCTTGGCCGTGCCTTCGGTTTTCGCTCCCGGAGCGAACATCTGAAAACCGGCTTTTCTTATGCCGAGCCTCGGAACCGAGGGCAGCGGATTGCGGAGTTTTCTGCCTGCGCATTCCGTTTCGATCGTCAAATCATCAGCGTCTTGATCGCTTGCGTTGGTAATCACCACGGCAGCCCAATGTTTAGATTTATCCGAAACCACGAAATCGGGAAACGTGGCGTCGTCCGCGCTCATATAACAGCTCGATCTCGGTTGGGAAAGCGATGCGCGAAGCGATCCCCTTCCGGCAGCGAAAAGAAATCGGTTCGTTCCGGCAGTCAACCGCACTGGAACTTTCAGCCAACCATAACTGTAAGGATCGCCCGGTTCGGGAACTCCGTTTACGTATGCCATGCTGTGTCCGGCGGCTTCCAAAATCGCGATCCGTTCGGTTGGAGACTGGAGTTCGGCATATGCCCAACCACCTTGAAGCGCGTTCGAGCGAAAAACGCCGTCAGTTCCGGGCGAGATTTTTTCCCACGTTCGAACCGAGCCGTTCGGAAGACGAACCGTGTCGCCTTCTTTCACCGAAAAAACGCCTTCATCCACAAACTTTTGTTGAACCGCGTCGGTTGGCAGCGACGCCCGTCCGCCGGTTCCTGTCCTCCCGATGACCAGCAGCGTTGGAAACGCGGCGTTTTGATTGCCGAAACCGAGATTCAGCGCAAGAAGGATCGAAGTGAGCATGGTTAGATCGGCAGTGCGTTGGGCCCGAAATTGGCGGTGTAATAGTCCAGGATGTTCGCCCCCGGCGGAAAGATTTCGTCAATCCGATCTGTAATCTCTTCGGAAAGGTTCAGCGATGCGGCGGCAACAAGATCATCGAACTGTCCTATCTGCCTTGCGCCGATGATCGCCGAGGTGATTCCGGGACGGCTGATCACCCACGCAAGCGAAAGCGTGGTGAGCGAAACCCCCACGTCGTCCGCCAGTTTTTTCAGCCGTTCGATCCGCGATGTGGAATCTTCGGTGATCCGTTTGTTCGGATCGCTTTTTGAGTATCTGCCGCCCTTGCCTCCTTTCAGATAGTTTCCGCTGAGTTGTCCACCGGCAAGCGGCGACCACGGAATCACCGCGATGTTGTAGGTTCGGCAAAACGGGAGGAGTTCCCGTTCGACGCGCCGATCCAGCAGGTTGTAAGGCGGCTGCTCGCTGACGAACCGGTTGAGTCCCAGTTCGCGCGCCACATAGTTCGCCTCGCAGATCTGCCACGCCGCGAATGTGCTGGTGCCGATGTAGCGGACTTTGCCCGAGCGGATCAGATCGTCCATCGCGCGAAGCGACTCGTCAATCGGGATTTCGGGCTGCGGCCGGTGGAGTTGATAAAGATCAATCCAATCGGTTTGGAGCCGCTTCAGCGAAGCCTCGCACTGCTGAATGATATGCCGGCGTGAGTTTCCCCAATCGTTGGGGCCTTCACCCATGCGGCCGTGGCATTTTGTGGCCAGAAACACCTCGCTTCGCACCGGCCGAACGATTTCGCCGGTGACCTCTTCGGAAATGCCTCGCGCGTACACATTCGCCGTATCGAAAAAGTTGATTCCCAAATCGAGGGCTCGATGCCCGATTTTCAGCGCGTCGGGTTTGTGGCTTCCCCAGTCGTCGGGCTCCCAACCGAACGTCATCGTTCCCATGCAGAGCGGGCTGACTTTAACACCCGTCCTTCCGAAAGTCCGATATTCCACTCGCGCATCCTACCCGCGGCGGGCGGTATAACCGTTGCGTGGCATGGGTCCAAGCGTTGTGCGCGTTCGTCGTTTGGATCGCCTATCTGTTTTGGAACCGAAGGGCGTTTTTTGTCGAACCGAACTGGATCGCCTCGCGCAGTTTTCGCACCCGGTTTGCGGTGTCGGTCTTTGTCCTTGGGTTATCGCTCGTGGTGTTGTTGGGCGGACTTTGGACGATTCAGCGCATCGCTCCGGCGCGCGATGGGCAGCTGCACGCTGCAGGCTTGGTGTTGGCCGCCCTGCTTGGGATCGTTTTTCTCAGGCTGCAGGTGCTGGCGTTCGCGATTTCGATCGGCGGTTCGCGAACGGGCGTAACCCCGGATGGGCGGTTCCAGTCTAACCGTATACCTGTGCACTCGAAGGAAGGAGAAACTCAATGAAATATCTGATCGCAATCCTGTCGGCTGTGGTGCTGATGACGGGCGCGTCGCTTCAGCAGATCAGCAAGAACGACAAATACGGCATCAACCCGATTGTGGACACTTTGTCGCAGATTGACAAAGCCAATCAGATTCTGCCGCTGGTGCTGACGAAAGAACAGATTCAAAAACTGCTGCCAAAAATCGAGCGCTGCCGCGACAACGTCCGCAATCAAGAAAAGAAAGAGGCAGACAGAATTAAGGCGCTGTCTGCCGACGCGGATAAAGTTCTTGCCGACGCAGTGAAAGGCGTTGTGCCGCCGCAAGAGTTTCTCAAACGTGTGAGTTCGCTCTTCGATCAGTTCGAGAACGAACGCAACGGAGTGAAAGCCGCGAACGCGCTCATCATGAACGATGCGATGAATCAGATTTTGGATGCCGGCCAGAAAAAGCGGATTCTTGGGGTAGTAGACAAGGTGTTCAACAACACCACCAAAAAGTGGGAAGATGCCAGCGAAAACGAAAAGATGACGTTCTTCGCGCTGAGCGTGCTGCTGGATGACGACGGGTATCAGTTCTTGGTGAAACTCGGCGCTAAATAGGAGGCTTGATGAACGGCACGAACCTGCACGGCACGCCGACGCGTTCGGTCCGGTCTTGATAAGCGCGAATCAACTCCTGTTCGTATTCATCGCCAACGGGAGCGAGCACAAACCCTTCGGGGGTCAGCAGTTTCGCCGCCCATTCCGGCACGCGCGAAATCGCCGCGCTGAAAAGCACGCGGTCGAACGGCTGGTCGAGGCCGACGCTCGAAGCGTCGCCGGAATGAACGACCGCTTCGATACCAAGTGAACGCAATGTTTGGCGGCTGATCTCGGCGAGTTTGGAATCAATTTCCACACCTTCCACAACCGCGCCCATCGCGTGCATCAATGCGAGCATGTAGCCCGATCCGCTTCCGATTTCCAGCACCCGCGCGCCCGCGAACAGTTGAAGTTCTCTCAGCATGATCGCCAGCATCGAGGGCTGCGAAATCGTCGAACCGGTCTTCAAAGGGATCGCAACGTCGCTGTAAGCGAACTCGATGTGCTGGGGCGGAACAAACTTTTCGCGGGGAACCGACATGAACGCATGCGCCGACGCGTTGGTCAATAACCCTTGAGAATCCAGGCTTCGAAGCAAGGCTGAACGAGCAGCCTCGACGTCCATGACGATATTCTATACCAGTTTAGGCGCTGCCGCGGAACTTTTCTGGTTCGGCCTGAACCGATGCTATCCGGTTCCGGCCTGTGCGCTTGGCTTGGTACAGCGACTCGTCGGCCAAAGCGATCAGCCGATCTGGAGTTTTGACGCCCTCGGCATAGCATGCGCATCCGATGCTCACCGTAAACGGCACAACGGCGCGTTTCGCGATGTCAACGCGGATGGATTCCGCCAGTGCCATCGCACCGTTCAAATCGGTGTTTGGAAGCACGATTGCGAACTCTTCCCCGCCGTAGCGGGCCACAACGTCGCTCTCTCGCGTGCGAGCGGTGAGCATCCGCGCAGCGTGTTTCAGCACGGCGTCGCCGGTCAGGTGTCCGTGCGCATCGTTCAGTTTCTTAAAGTCATCGAAGTCAAGAAGCAGCAGCGAGAGAGGCTGGCGGTACCGTTTCGCATTGGCGAACGCAGATCGAAACATCTCCTGAAACGTTCGGTGGTTTTTTACGCCGGTGAGGCCGTCGGTGTAGGCAAGCTGCACCAGCCGGTCGTTGAGCGAAGCGAGTGCGGCGTTCTGCCATTCAAGCCGTTCCAAAAGTTTTTTGGTTTCGGAGTTCGACTCTTGAAGCTGACTGTTGACCAGGTCCATCGCTTCGAGCCTTCGGTTGGCGGAGTCTTCGAGGCCGCGGCGATACTTGCGCTCGAACTCTAACTTTTCTGCCACAACCGAAAGTTGGCGCGCCAAAGTTTTCTTTGAGCCTTTTGCGCTGAATCGGATTCCGTCGTCGCCGTCTGCCAGCATTTTTGCCAGGCGCGTCCAATCGGCTGCCCAACGCTCTTCGCGAAGATTCATTGCAAGGCCGCACACGATTGCAGAGATAAGGCAGGCGATCGCAAGCGCCAGACCCTCAGACAGTTCAATAAAGTTTCGCAGGATGACGAACAGCCCCGCTGTCGCCATCACGGGCACACCATAACGAGCAATCCGTTCCAAAAACATAAAGGGCGCTAATCACCCATGTTGGATTGTCGGCCCCGCAAACCGTCAAATTCAGATTCTGCAGGCTCAATCTTCGCACAAATGCGGGTTTTGTGAGAACTGGGTTCGATTTCGATTTTCTGGTTCAAAACGACTCGCTAAAGGCCGACGATGTAAGTAGGCGCGAACGTTCGCGCGAGCAAACTCATGCCACGATTTAGTTATTCCGCAATTGACCCTTCGGGCCGAACCATCAACGGCGTTATCGAGGCCGAGACCGAGCAGTTGGCCCTGAAAAAACTGCATGATCAGCAGTTTCACATCACCAACGTGCAAAAGGCAAAAGGCCGAGCCGCTGGCGGAAAAGGCCGCTCGTTTTTGAAGCCCACAAAACCAAAGCTGAAGAACGTTGTGATCTTCAGCAGACAGTTTGCCACGATGGTTGATGCCGGTATTCCGATTCTCAGGTGCCTTGAGATTTTGGCAACCCAAACCAAAGACCCGGTGCTGCGCGAGGCCGCCAGCGATGTTTCGATTGACGTGAAAGGCGGCCTGACCCTCAACGAGTCTATGACGAAGCACCCGAACGTGTTCAATAAGCTTTATGTGAACATGATTCGAGCGGCGGAACTCGGAGGCATTCTCGACACGATTCTGGAGCGGCTGGCCGCATTCTTGGAATATGAACTTGAAGTCCGCTCGAAGATCAAGAGCGCGATGATGTATCCGGTCTTGGTGCTCATCTTTTCGGTGATCATGCTGTTTGCGCTGTTTACGTTCGTTCTGCCGAAGTTCAAGGAGATTTTCGATGGAATGAACGTGGAGATCCCGCCTGTGACCAACTTTCTGTTCAACATCGGGCTGTTTTTCCAGTCCTATTGGTGGGTGTTGTTCGCGGTGGCGGCAGGCGTGTTCATCGCGTACAAAATCTGGTCGAAAACCGAAAAAGGGGGCTACCAGCTCGACTTTTTGAAGCTGCGCATCCCCGTGGTGGGCGAACTGGTTTTGAAAATGTCCATCGCAAGGTTTTCGCGCACGTTTGGAACGCTCATCAGCTCGGGTGTGCCGATGCTGCGTTCGCTTGAAATTGTGGGAGAGACCAGCGGCAACCGGGTGCTTGTGAATGCCATAGACGCCGCGCGCAACTCGATTCGAGAAGGCCAGCGCCTGAGTCAACCGCTTTCGACGAGCGGCCTGTTTCCCAGCATGGTAACGCACATGATTGACATCGGCGAAGAAAGCGGCCGCCTGAGCGAAATGCTCGTCAAGATCGGCGACTTTTATGACCGCGAAGTCGAGGCCACGGTTAAAGGCCTGACTTCGATGATCGAGCCGATGCTGATCATCTTCATGGGCGTTGTTGTCGGGTTCATCGCCATTTCAGTCATGACGCCGATTTTCAAACTCGTCAATTCGATCAACTAAAACAGCGGTTGGCAAGGAAGTCAACCGCGCAAATCCGCCGGCACAGGACGTGCCGACGAAACGTTCAGGGAGTGAATAGTGTCCGAAGGACTCAGTCAAAACGATTATGCCGAGGCGATCGTCATGGAATACGTTCGCACAAAAAAATCCGACTTGCGGGATAAGATTGTCGCAGCGTACCGCGATCTCGTTCAGCGAGCGGCACGTAAATACGCCGGACTCGAACTGTACGATGACCTGGTGCAGGTTGGATATACAGGGCTGCTGAATGCCCTGAACCTTTATGAACCTTCAAAAGGGGTGCGGTTCAACACGTATGCAACGCACCTTGTAACCGGGGCGATCAAACATTATCTCCGCGATCGCGCGCGGATTATCCGCGAACCCGCGTGGCTGCAGGAAGTTCGGCACAAAGTGAATCGAGCCGCGGCGCAGCTGCAGCAGGAATGCGGCGACAGCCCCACCCCCCAAGCCATCGCAAAAAAAACCGGTGTGCCCAAAGAGACCGTGCAGGAAGTGCTCGCCACCGACGACCTTTTTAAAGTTGCGAGCCTTTCAAGCCACAACGCTTCCGATGACGATGATCACGAAAACCCCGAATTCGCCGATGATGACCGCGATCAGATTTCAGTCGAAGACCGAGTTGTGCTCGAACGGGCGTTTGCCGAACTGCGAGAAGTGGAACAGAAAGCGCTGTATCTGTTTCATTTCGAATCCCTAAACCAAACCGAAATCGCCGCACAATTGGGAATTTCAGGCAACTACGTTTCGCACATTTTGCGCCAGTCGCTTTCAAAACTGCGGCAGAAACTGGCGGAAGAGGAACGCAACGACCTTCGGCTGCGCGAGCACTCCGACAACCTGCTGCACGAGATCATTGACCCGCAGACCGGCGTGTACACCGAAACCCACACGCGCTCGATGCTTGATGAATCGTGTTCGCGCGCGGCGTGCGATCATTCGTCGGTTGGATTCCTCAGACTCGAATTCACAGGACTCGATACGTTCGGTTCCTTCTATGGACAGGCCGCGGTTTCGACGTTTCTTGCCGACGCCGCGATGTTTCTTCGCCAAAACGTCCGCAGGCTCGATCTGATCGGACGCATGGGTCAAAGCGGGTTCGGAATCATCGTGCCAGGGGCGGGAAAGAACGTAGAGGTGGTGATGGAAAACCTGCGCGGCAAACTGCGCGCTTGGATGACGCGATCCAACCTTGCCAACACCGGGCTGGCCGTTTTGATCGGAGAAGCGTGGTATCCGGAATCAGGCAAGAACGCCGCCGCGCTGCTGAAGGCTGCATCGCTGCGCGCCATCGAAAAAGACGAAGCGGCGTAGCGGTATTCTTGAGGCGTGCCGCGACTTACACAAATGGTGGAGTGCGCAGGTTGCGCGGCCAAACTCGGGCCTTCGCACCTTGCCGAACTGTTGCAGACTCTGCCCGCATCGAAACACGCCGATCTGCTCATCGGATTCGAAACCCGCGACGACGCGGCGATTTATCGCATCACCGACGATTTTGCGTTAGTGCAAACGATGGATTTCTTCCCTCCGATCGTTGACGATCCTTATGACTACGGATGCATCGCCGCGGCAAACGCTTTGAGCGACGTTTATGCGATGGGCGGCATCCCGCTCACCGCGATGAACATCTGCTGCTTTGATCCCGAAACCGCCGAACCCGAAATCTGGTCGAAAGTGCTTCAGGGAATGGCGGACAAAGTGCGCGAAGCGGGAGCCGTTACCGTGGGCGGACACACTGTGGTGGATAAACAGCCGAAATTCGGCCTGAGCGTTACGGGTTCGGTTGATCCGCGCCGCGTTTTCAGCAATGCATCTGCGCGCCCCGGCGACACGTTGTACCTTTCCAAGCCTTTGGGAACCGGAATTATCACAACGGCAGCGAAGTTCGACGACTGCCCCGAGGATGCGCTTTTTGAAGCGATCCGAAGCATGAAAACTTTGAATGAAGATGCGGCTCGAACTGCATTGAATGCAGGAGCGGAATGCGCAACCGACATTACAGGGTTCGGGTTGGCCGGACATCTTTCGCACATCGCGCGCGCTTCCAACGTGAGCATTGTGGTTGATTCAGCATCGCTTCCTCTGCTTCCCCACGTTGAAACCCTTGTGGAAAAGAACCACATCACCGGTGGTTCGAAAAAGAATCTTGCCTACTTGGCCGACCTGATTCAGTTCGAAGATTCCGTGCCGAACTGGCTGCGCGAACTGGTGATTGATCCGCAAACCAGCGGCGGTCTGGTTGTTGCATCCAGCGCCGCATTGAATGACATGACTGCGATCGGAAGCGTCGAAACGGGACGACCCAAAATCAAAATCGTTTGATTGCAAGGAAGGTACACTTTCGAACATGGTTATCGCGGGCGGCACGTCCAGCGCGCCGCCAAAGAGAATTGATCGCGCAATCCTAAGAAAAGTCATCGGGCTGTTCCGCGCGTACAAACTGCAGGTTATCGCCACGGGAATCGCTGTTCTGGTGGGAGTTCTGTTGGGTCTGCTTCCGCCTTACTTCGTGAAAGTGATCATTGACGACGGCTTGCAGCGGCACAACTTGTCAAAAGTAATGGAGTTTTCGATCTTCACGGTTTTGGCAGTGCTCGCCGGCGCCGGAGTTACGCTTTTATACGGCTATTGGAGCGTGATTATCGGACAGAAGATCATGTGCGATCTGCGCAACCGGCTGTATACCCACCTGCAAGGCATGTCGCTCAGGTTTTTCTCGGGCACAAAAACCGGCGAGGTTCAAACCCGAATGATCAGCGATATCGGCGGTGTGCAGTCCGTTCTCAGCAGCACGATCACCGATCAACTTTCGAACCTCGCCATTGTGGTCAGCACTCTCGCAGCGATGTTCTTGATGGATTGGCGGCTTACGATTCTTTCGGTTGCCATGGTGCCGTTTTTTGCGATCATTGGCAAAAGCGTGGGCAGCTACGCCCGAAAAGTACGCATCGGAATGCAGGAGCAGACGTCGGAACTCAACTCGATGATGGTTGAGACGCTTTCGGTGAGCGGCGCGCTCCTTTCCAAAACAGCAGGAAATCAGTCAACGCTTGCGCAGCGGTTCGATATCGAAAACCGGAAGCTTGCAGGATGGCAGATTAAGAGCGCTGTTGTGATGTACATGTTTTTTGCCATGGTCAGGCTCATCACTCAGCTTGCTCCGGCTTTGGTTTATTGGCTTGCAGGTTGGCTGATGATGGCGCACGGCGACTCCAGCATCACCATCGGCAAACTTGTGGCGTTCACCGGTCTTCAAGTCAGGCTGTTCTTTCCGCTCACCGGGCTAATGAGCGCCCAAGTCGAGATCATGAGTTCGTTCGCGCTGTTTGAAAGGATTTTTCAGTATTTGGAAATGCCCCACGAAATCACCGACGCGCCGGATGCGATCGAGCTCGAACCTGAATCGGTGAGGGGAGAGGTCGAATTCGACCACGTCTCCTTCAAATACGAACCGGATTCCGAAGAGCACACCCTGCAGGCAATCTCGTTCAAAGCGATGCCGGGCGAACTCGTGGCGCTCGTCGGCGCCAGCGGCGCAGGAAAAACTACGCTGACTTATCTGATTCCCAGACTGTATGACCCCGAATCCGGCGTCGTCAGGCTCGATGGAGTTGACTTGAAAAAAATCAAACTCGCTTCGCTTGGAAAACTGATCGGAGCCGTAACGCAGGAGACGTACTTGATGCACACCAGCATCATCGAAAACATGCGCGTTGCCAAACCCGACGCCGGCATTGACGAAATTATGGCGGCATGCAAATCCGCTGAAATTCACGAGCACATCATGACGCTGCCCCAACAGTACGAAACGGTCGTCGGAGAAAGGGGCTACAAACTTTCGGGAGGCGAAAGACAGAGGCTGGCGATCGCGCGTGCGATTCTAAAAGATCCCCGAATCCTGATTCTGGATGAGGCCACCAGTGCGCTCGACACGCGATCCGAAAGGCTCATTCAAGCCTCGCTTGCCAAACTGATGAAAGGGCGGACGACGTTCGCCATCGCCCATCGGCTGTCCACGATTCTTGCCGCAGACCAGATTTTGGTTTTGGACAAAGGCCGGATTGTCGAATCGGGCAGGCACGAACACCTGCTTGCGAACGGAGGGCATTATGCACGGCTGTATCGCGAGCAGTTTCTGCATCCGCACGCTTCGCACCAAGACCCTGAGCCCGTGGCGCAGTCGCAGTCCTAATCGGGAACGGCTTCGCCGCGGACCGATCCTAACCATTCGGCATGGTTCTCGATTCCGCTTTCTTGCATCGCTTTGTTGAAAGCGCTGTTCGGATCGTTCAGATGCTTCTGATAGGCCGCTTCGTCGTCATACACATGAATCACATGTGCGGTGTCGCCTTCGATGACCGTTTCGATCATGCGCACGCCCGGCTGGGTTCGCAGCAGTTTGCGAAGGGGTTTGCCGAGTTCGGTGATGCGGTCAACGTTGCCGTCTTTCGACTTCCACTTTGAAATAACGATGTACATAGGGCAGGGTTCTACCCTAAAAACCGTTTGGGCTTATCGGCGCTCGATCTGAGCCAGCTGATCTTTCACCAGTCTGCGAAAACTTTTCACCGCCTCGATTTCCGACGGGTTGATCTTTGCGTATGGGTTCGAAATCTCCAACGGGCCCATAATGTTCCCTGTTTCGGCCACGTCGCCGAGCCCCAGCGCATGACCCAACTCGTGCGCCACGATGTGGGCGATCTCCGATTCGGTCATCAGCCGGCTGTCTGCGTATTTGCACACCGTGATGGTTGCACTGAACTGCTGGTAGTGCACTTGGTCGCTCCATTGAATCCATCGCTTGGAGCGGATTTCGCCTTTGCACCTGCAGTCCGCGCCGGTTACTTTGTCGGTGAACTTCAGCACGATGTCGGGCCGCGCGGTGCGCGATGCCAGCGTAATCGGCATCTCTGAGCCCAGAGCATCCTGCCAAAGCCCGATCCCCCTCAAAACCCCGGCCCGAAAAACCTCCGCTGTCTTTGAATCCAGCCCCGAATAGTCCACGCTCAAGCCGGTGCCCGCAGGAAGCAGCAGAAGGGTGAGCATGGCGAGCGCCTTCTGCGGCTGGCCGTCTTTCGAGGCCGCCACCGCATTCCCGAAATACTCCACCAGCTGACGGTCCACCAGGTTCGGCATCTCGCCGGATGCCGCTCCCCCGAACATCGAAAGCGTGCAGATCGCCAATGACAACATCTACTTAGGTCGTACCTTTTGTGCCTCCCCAACGGCCCCGCACCCCTGCGAGGAATACCTTTCGGACGCGGTCAAGTGCCAAAATGGATCGGTGAGCCGATTCCGCGTGCTTGTTACCCTAAAACCCGAACTCCTGGACACCCAGGGCCGCGCCGTAAGCGATGCTCTTAGGTCGCTCGGATTTAAAGACCTGGTTGACGTGAGAGTAGGGAAACTGATCGAGATTCATACACAAAACGGCGAGAAATCGGAGGTTGACAAAATGTGCCGAGCCCTGCTCGCCAACCCCGTGATCGAACAGTACACGATCGAGGATGAGGCATGAACATCGCGGTGATCCAGTCGCCCGGCAGCAACTGCGATCAGGACGCCTTGTACGCGCTTCGCAATCAGTTCGGCGCCGACGCGAGATATGTATGGCACGATGACAGTTCCTTGCACGGTTTCGATGCGGTGGTGATTCCTGGCGGATTCACTTATGGCGATTATCTTCGAGGGGGCGCGATCGCATCGCGCGCGAAAATCATGAGCGAAGTTGTGCGATTCGCAAACGAAGGCAGGCTGGTGCTGGGAATCTGCAACGGGTTTCAGATTCTCACCGAACTCGGGCTTCTGCCGGGCGCGCTCATTCGGAACGGAGGTCTGCGCTTCGTTTGCAAAAAAGTTCAGATCGCCGCCGTCAACAAAACCTCGCCGTGGACGAAAAACGTTGACCGGGTGCTGACCGTGCCGGTTGCGCACAACGAAGGGCGGTACGTGGCCGACGAAACGACGCTCGAAGCCCTGCGCCGGCAGAACCGGATCGCTTTCCGGTACTGCGACCCTTCCGGCAGTTTCACCCCGGAATCCAACCCGAACGGGGCGGCCGATTCCATCGCAGGAGTTCTGAACGAACAAGGGAACGTTTTGGGGCTGATGCCGCATCCGGAACGCGCGGTTGACACCCTGCTCGGCGGAGAAGACGGCAGACTGATTCTTGGCTGCCTGGTGGGTGCTTAGTTGCGAACCGCCGCCTGTTTGATCTGCGCCGCGCTCGCATCGGCCTCGCTGTCGCAGAATCTGCCCGAGCTGTTCACTTCGGTCAAGCCCGATGCGCTGATCACGGTCGAGGCCGCTCCTACAGGCGCTCAATATGTGACGATCGAGATGGTTGCGGAGAATTATCCGCTCGAACTGCTGCGGGCGCAATGTCAAAACCTTTCCCAACAGATCGGTTCGAATATCCGTGGGCTTGAAGTTGCATACGTGGGCACCGGAGTTTCACCCAACGGCAAACCGCTTCAATTTGCCAGAGCGCACTTCGCGGCCGATAACCTCGCCGACAGCGGCACGGGAAAAGTCCGATTAGTCCCTTTTGCTCGGGCCCTGGCAGGAAACCCGCCGCCTTTCGAAGTCCACTGCATCGCCGTAAGTTTTTTGGGCTACGACGCGATGCCGGCCACTCTGCAAGCCTCCGAATCGTCTTCGGCGAAGGTGGAAGGCGTGGCCAACAAACCTTTGCGCCTGCTGGAGTACCGCATCCTTTTGAAAACCCAAGACGCTTCGAAGATTGAGTTTCCCGAAACCCCCACTCCCCAAACCAATCCTCCCAAAACTCCGTCTACACGACGCGTTCCCGTCGGTCTGATCGCCGCAGTGTCGCTTGGGGCCGCGGCGGCGGGCGTTTTGGTATACTTCGCCCTCCGACCGCGACGGGGAGAGCGCGGCAACGTTCAGCAAAAATAGTTCAAAAACAGAGGACACGCAAGCATGCCCAGCATATCGGAAGCAACGCTACACGACCTGCTCCTCATCGCTTATGAGATGAAAGCATCCGACCTTTTCATCAAGGCCGGCTCGGTCCCAAAAGTTAGACAGCACGCGTTCGTCAAGCCGCTCGATGGCGATTGGGGAGTCATTGACGAGGAGACTGCTCGAAGGCTGATTCACGGCACCATGACGCCGAAGCAGCTGCAGAAATTCGAAGAGACCTTGGAGATGGACCTCGCATTCGGCGTCGAAGACAAAATCCGTATCCGAGCCAACCTTTACTTTCAACGAGGCACCGTCGCCGGAGTTTTCAGGCTTATTCCGATCGAAATCCTTAGCATCGAACAACTCGGACTTCCGCCCGTTCTAAACGAACTCGCCAAACACCGCCTCGGACTGGTGTTGTTCACCGGGCCGACCGGATGCGGAAAGACCACCACGTTGGCAGCGCTTCTCGATCTAATCAATCGAACCCGCGCATGCCACATCGTTACCATCGAAGACCCGATCGAGTTCGTGCACAGCGATAAGGCATCCTACGTCAGCCAGCGCGAAGTGCATATTGATACCACCGACTTTTTCGTCGCTATGCGTGCGGTGCTCCGCGAGGCGCCCGACGTGATTCTGGTGGGCGAAATGCGCGACCCCGACACCATGAACGTCGCGCTTCAAGCCGGTGAAACCGGCCACTTGGTGTTCTCGACCGTTCACACGCCAAGCGCATCGGAAACCCTCGACCGAATTGTGAACATGTTCCCGCCCCACGAAAAGAATCACCTGTGCATGCGCCTATCCGGCTCGCTTCGAGCCGTGATTGCGCAAAAACTGGTGCCCCGGGCCGACGGCGCAGGCCGCGTTTGCGCGTGCGAAGTGATGATCTGCACACCGACCGTTTCTAAGATGATCGAAGACGGTCAGTTCGGAGATCTTTATCACGCCATCTCGGAAGGACACTTCTGGGGCATGCAAACCATGAATCAAAGCCTGCTGAAGTACGTCAAAGCCGGAGTGATCACCGAAGAGGTCGCACTCAATTACGCCGGAATCGTTTCTGAACTCAGGCAGCTTTTGCGCCGTTAGGGTCAAATGCAGCCGACGATAGACGATCTTCTGAGGGAACTCGTCAGCCGGGACGCGAGCGACCTCCATATCAAACCCGGCCTCCCGCCCATCATGCGTGTGCATGGCAAACTCACGCGCACCGATCACGACGTGCTGACTTCTGAACAGTCAGAAACGCTGCTGCGATCCGTTCTGAACGAAGAACGATGGGCAAGGCTCGAATCGTACAAGGAACTCGACCTTTCGTATCAAGTTCCCGGACTCAGCCGATTTCGCGTGAACATGCTGTGGCAGCGGGGAGAGATGGGCGCGGTGTTCCGTGTCATCCCTTTCAAAATTCGGACGATTGACGAACTCGGACTCCCTGAAGTTACAAAGACTCTTGCGCTTCTGCCTCGGGGCCTGATCTTGGTAACCGGCCCCACAGGCTCGGGCAAAAGCACAACCCTTGCGGCGATGGTGCACCACATCAACACGAACCGCAAACTGCACGTGATGACCATCGAAGACCCGATCGAATATATGCACACTGACAAAGTGAGCATCATCAATCAGCGTGAACTCGGTGTGGACACCCACAGTTTTGCCGATGCGCTGAAACACGTTATGCGGCAGAATCCTGACGTGATTCTGGTCGGTGAGATGCGCGATCTGGAAACCATCCAACTGGCAATCACCGCAGCCGAAACTGGACACCTGGTGATGTCCACTTTGCACACCGTTGATGCCGCGCAGACCATTGACCGCATTGTGGACGTTTTCCCGCCCGATCAGCAGGCGCAGATTCGCACTCAGCTTTCCGTAACGCTGCAGGCCGTGGTCAGCCAAACGCTTCTGCCCACAAAGGACGGAACAGGAAGAACCGCCGCGTTCGAGATTCTGGTCTGCACACCCGCGGTTCGCACGCTGATTCGCGAAGGCAAAACCCACCAGCTTTATCTGGACATTCAAACCGGCGCCGAACACGGCATGCAGACGCTCGACGGACATCTGCTCTCGCTTGTGAAAGACGGCGTGGTGGATTATGAAAACGCGCTCGCAAAGAGCCAGGCGCCCTCGGAATTCTCGCGGCGCGCGATGAACTTGGGACTTGTGGAGGGCTCGCAAAATGGGTAGGATCGAAACCCTTCTGCGGCGCACCGTGGAGATGCTTGCGTCCGACCTTCACATCAAGGCCGACTCGAAGCCGTATGTGCGCATTCACGGCGAACTCATTCAGTTGGAAGACGAACAGCCTTTCACGCCGGAAACTGCCCGCGATGAGATTTTTCAGGTCGTGAACGAACAGCAGAAGCGACGGTTCGAACGCGACCTCGAACTCGACTTCGCTTATGAGATCGAAGGACTATCGCGCTTCCGCGGAAACATTTATCAACAAAAAGGGCTGGTGCAAGCCGCGTTTCGCGTGATTCCGTTCGAGATTCTAACGCTTTCCGACCTCGGGCTTCCCAACATCGTCAAATCGTTTTGCGAACGCCCGCGGGGGCTGATCCTTGTTACCGGTCCGGCAGGAAGCGGAAAATCCACAACGCAAGCCGCCTGCATTGATTACATCAACAAGCGCGAGCCCTGCCACATCGTAACCGTTGAGGACCCGATCGAGTTCATCCACGAAGATCACAAAGCACTGATCCGCCAAAGAGAGTTGGATTTCGATACGCTCAGTTTTGCGAACGCACTGAAATTCGTGCTGCGCCAAGACCCCGATGTGATTCTTGTGGGCGAAATGCGCGATCTTGAAACGATTCAACTCGCCATCACCGCCGCCGAAACAGGACACCTGGTGTTTGGAACCCTTCACACCGTTGACGCCGTGCAGACCGTTGACCGTGTGATTGACGTGTTCCCCATCCATCAACAGCAGCAGATTCGCATGCAGCTGTCGGTGAATTTGGTGGGCGTCATTTCGCAGACGCTGGTCAAACGCGCTGACGGGCGCGGCCGAGTCGCGGCGTTCGAAGTGCTGAACGCCGTGGGCGCAATCCGCAATCTGATTCGCGAAAACAAAACGTATCAGATCTCTTCGATTCTGCAAACCGGCGCGAGACTGGGCATGCACACGCTCGATCAGTTTTTGGCGCGCCTTGTTCTGGAAAAATCCGTAACCCGCGAAGAGGCCGCAATGAAAGCAAAGGACCGCAACGAGTTCGAACGCTTGGCCGACGAACGCAAATGATCACATCTGCTGCGGCGCGCTGACCCCAAGCAGATTCAAACCTTCCCGAATCGCGGTGCGCGTGATTTCGCACAGCGCCAGCCGCGCGGCTGAACGGCTCGGATTCTCCGGCGAAATCACCCTGCACTTTTCATAAAAATCGTGATACTGTTTTGCGAGCTCTGTGATATACGTCGCCACGCGGTGCACGGCTCGGTCATTTGCCGCGCGCGCAATTTCGAACGGCAGATCCCAGATCTTTTTGATCAGCTCCCGTTCGGGGGTTTCCAGATGTTCGATCGCGTTCGGATCTGCCTCGAGTCCCTGCTCTTTTGCCCGCGCCATGAGCGAACAGATTCGAGCATGCGCATACTGAACATAGTAAACCGGATTTCGTTCGCTGTGCTCTCGCGCCAAATCCAAATCGAACTCCATGTGGGCCTCGTGCGAACGCATCAAATAAAAAAACCGCGCGACATCCGGACCGACCTGATCCATCAACTCCGCCAACGTGACCATCGAGCCATCGCGCTTCGACATCTCCACCAGTTTTCCGTTTTCATAAAACCTAACCAGCTGCGTGATGATCGCTTCGAACCGATCTTCCGAATATCCCAGCGCACGCACCGCGGCTCGGGTTCTTTGAACATATCCGTGGTGATCGGCGCCCCACACGTCAATCAGATGATCGAATCCGCGGTCGAATTTGTTTTTGTGATACGCGATGTCGCTCGCAATGTACGTCGGCCTTCCATCCGCGCGCACCACAACCCGATCTTTGTCATCGCCAAACGCCGTGCTGCGCAGATACAGCGCGCCGTCTTGTTCGTACAGTTCGCCTTTTGCGCGAAGCGCATCAATGTCGCGCGAAACGGAGCCGTCATCATGCAAAGACTGCTCCGAAAACCAGCAGTCGAACTTCACGCCAAACCGCTCCAAGTCGCGCTTTTGAATCTCCAGCATCATGGACTGTGCGTGCGGCTGCCAGAACTCGAGGCCGTCGTCGGGATGCGAATCCCCGAACTCCTTTAAAAAACGTTCGGCGACTTCCATCACATAATCGCCTTTGTAGCCGTCATCGGGAAACTGGAACGGCAGCCCCAGCAGCTCGCGATACCGCGCTTTCACACTTTCGGCGAAAAGCCGCATCTGCAGCGAATTCACGCCGTCGTTCACATAAAACTCGCGCCACACCTGATCGCCCGATGCTTCCAACAGCCGCGCAAGCGTGTCGCCGAATGCCGCGCCCCGCCCATGCCCCACATGAATCGGACCGTTTGGATTCACGCTCACGAATTCGATGTTCACGCGCATCGGCTGCGGTTTGCTTGTGCGTGCGATTCCGCTGCCAGCCGCGAACGCGTCTCTTGCGCATTCGCAAAAATAGTTTTCCGAAAGACGAATGTTCACGAAGCCCGGTCCCGCCGCGCTTGCCGATTCGATCCAGTTCAGTTTGGAAAGCTGCTCGACAACTAACGAAGCGATAGCCGCCGGAGACTTGCCCGCAAACTTCGCCGCAGTGAGCGCGAACGAACTGGCAAAGTCGCCGTGCGCAGGGTTCTTGGGTTCCGAAATCTCAATCGGATAATCGGCGGCAGGAAGTTGGCCGGCAGACACGATGGCCTCGACGGCGTCGGAAAGCGCTCGAGCAAGCTCCGCTCTAATCATGCGTCACGCAATGCGACTCTAATCAAACCGCTCGATTACATCAGCGCCATCGGCATAATCACGCAAACGTAATCGCTGCCCTCTTCGCTCGGCTTGATGAGCGCGGGCCGATCGTTTTCAGACATCTCCAACGCAACGCCCGGCGACTGAATCGGCTTGAGCGCATCCAACAGATACTGGCCGTTGAACGCGATCTCCAAATCGTTTCCTTCCTTCACAATCTGGAGTTCTTCCTTCCCTTCGCCCAATCCCTCGCTGCGCGCGCTGAGGGTTACATGATCGCCGTCGGATTTCAGCACAACGCGAAGGGCGCTTTCGCGGGCGAGCACCACGGCGCGCTTCAAGGAGGCTGCCAGCGACTCCCGGTCGAACAGCCACTTCCGCGTATAACTGGTTGGGAACACCCTTTCATACGCCGGAAAATCTCCGCGCAAAAGCTGCGCGACAAGACGTGCGCTTTCGCCGTTTACCAGCAGCCGGTCTTGGCCGAAAGCCAGTGTCAACTCCTGGTCGTCGGCAACCGGCAGTTTCTTGATGACTTGAATCGCTCGATCGGGCACGACTGCCGTAACCGGCTCTCCCAACCCTTCGAACTTCTCGCTTCGAACTGCGAGCCTGTGAGTGTCGGTGGCGACGGTTTTGAACTTTTCGCCGTCATACTGGAACAGCACTCCGGTGAGCACCGGCCTGCCTTGATTCTCTTTCGCCACCGCAAAATCAACCGATTCGACCATTCCGATCAGATCGGATTTCTTAATTCTCATGGTTGCGCCGGCGGCGACTTCGGGGAGACCGGGGAAATCCTCTGAGGCGGTGCCGACCACGCGGTATTCGCTCGCCGCAAGGCTCAGCCTGAGCGAGGCGCCGTTCGGCTGCTCGATGCGAAGGTCGCCTTCGGGCAGTTGACCCAAAATGTCGCTGATCAGGCGGGCCTGCACTGCAAGCGAGCCGCCGGTAGAGACGGTGGCGGGGAGGGTGCGCTCTACCCAAACTTCGCCGTCGCAGCCGATAAGCCGCATCTTGCCGTCTTCCGCTTCAACCAACAGGTTTTGGAAAATGGGAAGCGGCGTGGAGCGGCCGGACGATGGCGAACCCGCAAGCTGAACGGCTTCAAAAAGATCGCGGCGGGGACAATCAACGGTCATACAATCACACCTCTGATGGATTTACTTCTGATTAGAATACTCATTACCTTCCAATGGGCAGCTGCATCTGCCGGATGTTTGGGTAGTGGGGCGTTTCTGATACTCCCAGCTCCATAAGGATTCGGCGTCTGATCCGATTGTGTTCGTCATCACTCATCTCGAACCCTTCGAATCCCTGCTGCAACATGGACTTGGTATTGCGAAGTTCGGCCACTTCTTCGCGAAGTTCGGCATCTTCGAACATCGCCTGCTTGAACTCCGACGCGAGCTCCATCGGAAGTTCGTCGTCTACGAACAGGTCTACAAGTTTTTTAGCATCTTCGATTTTCATAGCGCCTTCTCCATTGCGGCGCCCAGGCGATCCTTCAGCGCCCTCCGGCCCCGGTACAACCGCGACTTGAGCGCGGGCACCGAAATCCCAAGCACATCGGCCGCCTGACGAGCCGACAAATCTTCCAAATCACAAAGGATCAGCGGCTCTCGATAATCCTTCGGCAGGGCGTTTAGCGCCTCCCTGACGGCGATTCTGAGCGCAGTGCGCTCCTCCCCAGAACCGACGGTCGCATCCAGCGGCAGCTCCATGAGCTGATGCTGGCGCAGCTTGTCTATGCACAAGTTGCGCGCTATGCGAAACAACCATGTTCTAAACGCTCCGTCTGCGCGGAGGTCCCGCGACCGCCGGATCACCCGCAAGAACGTCTCGGCCGTTGCATCCTCGGCGTCCGTACGGTTGTTCAACATTCTGTACGTGTATCGGAAGATCCGCTCCCCGTACAGTTGATAAATTGCGGCTATGGCAGCCGGGTCCCCGCTCGACAGGGCGTCCAACAGGCGCTTCTCCCCGGACGGATCGTGCTCCAAGTCGGTTCCCTTCTACTCAAGGACGAGTCTACACCCAGGAAAGAAGCGCGGCTCTTGCCGTGCTTGCTCCATTTGTGGGTGTTTAGCCTCGCTGTTAACTTCCGTCCAGATTGCCACGCGAAACCCAACCGGTTTTCAACAAAGTTTTCCCCGTTCCAGGGCGTGAAGCTCTCTATTTCCATCCTTCCCCCTGTATTAGGGGGAAGGTGGCGCGAAGCGCCGGAAGGGGGTGCGCTGATGCAAGAACCCCCTTCACCGTTCGCTTTCACTCACGGGGCTTCCCCCTGATTCCAGGGGGCAGCATGGTTGGCATAGAATCCATCCTTCCCCCTGCATCAGGGGGAAGGTGGCGCGAAGCGCCGGAAGGGGGTCCGCTGATGCAAGAACCCCCTTCACCGTCCCGGTGGTTAATCTTGCGTTAACGGAAGCCATTGCACAATTGCATGTGCAAACCTTGGAGGACGCCATTTCGACTGCCGACCCAAACCTGCGATCCGAGGCCCCCGGTACTTCGGACGCAGCCCCCATCGAGACTCCCGCACCAAGACTCCGTGCCGTGGATGTGAGCTTCTGGTATGGCAATCACCAGGCCCTCAAAAACGTTTCGATTGACATTCCTGCCAACCGCTCGACTGCCCTGATCGGCCCATCGGGCTGCGGAAAGTCAACGTTTCTTCGATGCTTCGACAGAATGAACGATCTGATTGACGGAACAAAGATGACCGGGCGGATCGAGCTCGACGGCGAAGACATTTATGACCGCCGTGTGGACGTTGTTCAGCTGAGAAAGCGCGTCGGCATGGTGTTTCAAAAACCGAATCCGTTTCCGATGTCCATTTATGACAACGTGGCGTTCGGCCCGAGGCTGCACGGCGTTCGCAGCCGCCGCGATCTCGATCAGATTGTTGAACGATCGTTGGTGCGCGCCGCACTTTGGGATGAAGTTAAGGACAAACTCAAATCGAGCGGTTTGCAGCTTTCGGGCGGACAGCAGCAGCGGTTGTGCATCGCGCGGGTGCTTGCGGTTGATCCCGAAGTTCTTCTGATGGATGAGCCGTGTTCGGCGCTCGACCCGATCGCCACCGGCCGCATCGAGGAGTTGATTCGCGAACTCAAGGAAGATTACACGGTTGTGATCGTGACACACAACATGCAGCAGGCGCAAAGGGCGAGCGATTTCACCGGGTTTTTCTTGTCGGGCGAACTCATCGAATTTCAATCTACGCCTTCGATGTTTTTGATGCCGCGCAAAAAGCAGACCGAAGATTATATCAGCGGAAGGTTCGGTTAGCCTGCGAGCGCCGCGGCTTTTTCGGCTGCCTCTTGCACCGAATCGGCGGTGATGAGGTTTGCGCTTGAAAGAATGCGCTGCGCTTCTGCTGCATTTGTGCCTTCCACACGCACAACAATCGGCAGTGTAACGTTCAGTTCGCCGATCGCCTGGACGACGCCTTTCGCAACTTCATCGCCTCGCGTGATGCCGCCGAAAATATTGATCAGCAGAACGCGGACGTGCGGGTTTTTGAGAACAAGATCAACACATTCGCGCACGCGTTCGGCCTGCGCGCCGCCGCCCACATCAAGAAAATTGGCCGCT
>JAJPJR010000014.1 GCA_021324165.1 Armatimonadota bacterium | reverse complement strand
GTTTTTCGAAAAACGCCACACGGGGTCAATGCATCCCGCGGGCTTCTCTTCCCACGGCATACCAGGCAGCGGTTCGCCGACAATTCGTACGTCTGTCATCTGCATGCAAGTATATAATCGGCGTGTGCCCGAAGGTCCGCCCGATGAACTGATCGAACTTGCGAGATTTGTCGGCAGCCCCGCCGACTCACTTAGCATTCTCGCCGAAGGCAATGTGGCGTGTCATCGCGACGAAAACTCCTTTTGGGTCAAAGCCAGCGGGCGCGCGCTCAGCGGGATCGAACGATCTTCTTTCGTAGCGGTGCAGCGGCGGCCTTTGCTCGATGCGATCAACGGTCCGCCTCTCGATGAAAAAACCACCCGCGCCGTGCTCAACTCCGCAATCGCTCATGCCGATTCCGACGAGATACCGTCAACCGAATCCTATATGCACGCGCTGCTTCTTTCCTTTGAGTCTGCGCGATTCGTTGCTCATGCGCATCCTCCCGATCTGCTGTCGCTGCTCATCACAGCCAAAGCCGAGGACCTCGCCGCCAAAAGGTGGTTTCCCGATGAAATCGTATGCTGCGGGCGCGCATCATGCTTCGTTCCCTATGCCGCGCCCGGATTACCGCTCGCGCGGGCCATCAAGTCGGCAGCGGCCAAGTTCGAAAAGACCGTGGGCGAGCCTCCAAAATGCTTCTGGCTGCAAAACCACGGTTTGATTGCGGTCGGAAAAACCCACCAAGAAGCGATCGCCGCCGTCAAAATGTCTGCAAAAGCCGCTAAGGTTTTGCTGCAAGCCGTTTCCACCGGCCTCGAACTTCACCCCCTCAGCCAAAAACAGATCAACGAAATCGCCAACTGGACGGATGAACATTACCGCCAGAACCTTCTTTGGCGATCGGAAAAGCGATGATGAACCCGATGGTCGCTTCCGAACTGTTCATCTACCCGATCAAGTCGTGCTATCGGGTTTCGGTGCCTTGCGCAAATGCTGAGCCGCGTGGATTCGAACACGATAGAAGATGGATGATCGTGGACGCGGCGAACGAGTTTGTCTCGCAGCGCAACGTTCGCAAACTCGCAACGCTGCGCGCACAAATCTCAAGCCGAGGGCTCGAATTGTGCGCGCCGAATCTCGATCCGATTTCGGTCGAGATTCCTTCAATGCCTGATCAGCCCGTGATCGCACGGGTTTGGAACGATGCGTGTGAAACCTGGCCCGCCGACGCAAAAACCGATGATTGGATTTCATCGTTTTTGGAATTCAAAGCCAAACTCGTGTATATGCCCGAAACCACCAAACGGCGCGTGAACCCCACATTTGCGAATAACGGCGAGATCGTCAGTTTTGCCGACGGCTTTCCTTATCTGCTGGCATCCAGCGCATCGTTAGACAGCCTGAATAAGCAGCTGGAATCACCCGTGCCGATTCACCGCTTCCGCCCCAACATCGTGATCAGCGGCGCGCCGCCGTTTGCCGAAGACAACTGGAGGCTCATCCAAATCGGCGGTGTGCGGTTCCAATCCGCAAGGCCTTGCATCCGGTGCAGCGTAACCTGCACCGACCAGGAATCGGGAACCCTCCTCGGCAGCGAACCGCTCAAAACTCTAACGAAGTTTCACCCCATAGATTCCAGGCCCGCATTTGCGCAAAACCTCATCGCACTCGATCGCGGTGCCATCAAACGAGGCGATGCGATAACGGTGATCGAATAGTTGGCCGCCATGCCCAAATGGACGCGCGAACAATGGTTGGTGTTGGTGGTCGCGTGGCTCGGATGGGTTTTCGACATTATGGACACCGCCATTTTCAACCTCACAAAAAAGCCGATGCTCACAGAACTGATCGGCAAAAGCCAATACGACGCCCGCGGACCGCAAATCGAAACCACGATTTTGTATCTGTTTCTTATCGGGTGGTCCATCGGCGGAATTCTGTTCGGCTTTATGGCAGACCGGTTTGGCAGAACAAGAACGCTTCAGGTCACGATTCTCATTTACGCGATCTTCACCGGCATAACGGCGCTCTGTTCCACATGGCCGCAAGTCGCTGCGGTCAGGTTTCTCACAGGGCTCGGGATCGGCGGCGAATGGGCCGCAGGCGCCGCGCTCGTTTCCGAAACGTTTCGTGAAACCAGCAGGGCGCCTTCGGCGGCATTCCTGCAATCTGCGGCCGCCGTCGGGCCGGTTCTTGCCGCCCTTGCCAATCTGCCTCTTCACTCAGCAGATTGGCGATACCTGTTTCTCATCGGCGTGATCCCCGCGCTGCTGGTCATGCTCATCCGAAAGTTCGTGAAAGAATCCGGTTCGTGGACGCAATCTGCCGGCCTGCATTCGCTGAGGGAGATTCTTGCGAATCGAAGATGGAGAACCAATGCGATCATCGCATTTGCGCTCGGCACCGTCGCAATCTCCGCTTCAACCACCGTAAGTTTTTGGACGCCCAATCTGGTTGATCTTCTCGGCAAGAACCTCGATGCCGATTCGGTGAAAAACTGGAAAAGTTACGTTACGTTCGCGATGCACGTTGGAACGCTTCTCGGAGTGTTCATCATGCCGTTCTTGTGCGAAGCCGTCGGAAGAAAGCGTGCGTTCATGCTGTTCTTCGCCTTGAGCGCGCTTGTGATGGCGTTTGCCGCAGCCGCTGCGCACACAGAAACCGCGCTTCTGTTTCTGATGCCGCTCGCGTCGCTGTTCGCCATAGGAATCAGCGCCGGTTTTGTGCTGTATTTTCCCGAACTGTTTCCCACCGCCCTTCGCGCCACAGGAGCCGGATTGGCCTACAACGGCGGCCGGATCGCTACGGCCGGAATTCTTGCCGCTTCCGGCGCGCTGATGAACGCGGTTGGCGTGCCCGCCGGCATCTCCATCTCCATGCCGGCTCTCGCCCTGCTTGGGATTCTCGCCGCCGCGTTCGCGCCCGAAACCAAGGGCAAACCGCTGCCCGAAGCCTAAATCTTCTGCGTCGAAAGATATTTCTTGATCTGTTCGATCTGCACGCCGTTCATGTGGGTCGCGGTTTTGCGCAGCATCCAAATGAAATGTTCTATCTCGTCGGGCTTGGCAGGATAGCCGATGTTCGAACCCGCGTCGGTATCGCTCTTTTTCGCCAGCGAATTAGCCAACATCTTGCCGCTTGCATCGCTCACAAAATAGAACGGAATCCCTTGATTGTCTCCGCCAGCGGCTTTCAAAACGTCCATCCCGCCGGGGTTTTCCAAATCTTTGTGCTCGGCTGATTCCATCACCGTAAGGTGCACAATCACATAACTATCTTCAAACAGCTTCTTGAATTCCGGCTTGCCCAAGAACTCATCCATCTTTTTGCACCAGCCGCACCAAGAGGCGTGAAAGATCACCAGCACGTTCTTCTTTTCAGTTTTCGCTTTCGCCTGCGCCGCCTTCAAAACCGAATCTGCCGAAGGCGTCTGCATTGCCAGCGCCCCAACGAAAAATGCCATTGCCAAACAGGCCGCCAATCCACGTCTTTTCATGCGGGGATTATCGCCCAAAGCGGGCCGGTGTGTATACTCCCCAACAGCCGAGCCGGCCGGGCTCGCGGAGGAAAGAGGATGAGAAACCGTCGTTTGGCTTTTGCCTTGGGCGCCGCACTGTTCGTTTTGGGCCCCGGAGCAGCCGCCCAGTTCAGCTCGAAAAAGGTAACCCTTTGGGCCAACCTCGACCTGACGACCCTCAACTGCAGCAATGGCAACGACTGCTGGGGCTACGTCTCCCCTTCGGGCCGCGAATATGCGCTGATGGGATGCAGCAATAAGGTTGCGTTTGTAGATATCACGAACCCCAGTGCGCCGGTTTACTTCGCGTCCATTCCTCACTCCAACTCCACCTGGGCCGACATCAAAACGTACTCCCACTACGCCTACATCGTTTCCGAAGCCAGCGGCGTTGGAATACAGATCGTTGATCTTGACAACATTGACAATCACGTCGTCACTCTCGTCCGAACGCTGACGAACCCAGGCCGCTCGCACAACGTTTCGATTGACACCAAGAGTGGATTCCTTTATACAACCGGCTCCAACGAAGGTTCAGGCACCACGATCTGCTACGACTTGCGCACCGACCCCAGCAACCCGACCAAAGTCGGTCCCGCTTCCATGACCCCAACCTATCAGCACGACATCATGCCGTACACCTACACATCCGGCCCCTATGCCGGAAGGCAGGTGCTGTTCGGATCGAGCGAGGGCCGCGGCGTGGAAATCTACGACGTTACCGACAAAAACAACCCTTACCTCATCAAACGCATCAGCTACCCCTACGTCGGTTACTGCCATCAGGCATGGATCAGCCGCGATGAAAAATATCTGTACGTTGACGATGAGTTCGACGAAAACAACAACGGCTTTACCACACGCACCATCGTGATGGACGTGAGCAGCCTCGAAAACGCTTTTTACGTCACCACATTCACCAACGGCTGCAACTCGATAGATCACAACCAATTTTGGCGGCAAGGATTTCTTTTCCAAGCCAACTATCGCAGCGGACTCCGAATTTACGACGTGTCCTCGAACCCCACGTCTCCCACAGAAGTCGGATGGTTCGACACATATCCAAGCGGCGACGGCATCTCCTATGACGGTGCTTGGGGCACCTACCCGTTCTTTCCATCTGGAACTGTGATCGTCAGCGACATCAACCGCGGACTGTTTATCCTGAACGTGGATGAAGCCGTCACCAAAACGGTCGTGCCCGCCGGTTACGCGCTCGTCAAAGGCTCGCTGATGTCAGGAGGCCTGCCCGAGCTGGTTGCCAGCGACGACAGCCGCATGACCATCAAAGCCGTCGGCTCTCCGCTTTCGCCCGATGCGCCCGTGCAGATCGAACTGAGTGCAAAAAGCCAGTCAACCGATCCGCGCATGCTCAAATTCGGCATCGAATCCGCTTTGCACGCGCCCAACGGAAACATCACGATTCAGCTTTATAACTTCAAAACAAACCAATACGACACGCTCATCACTACCGCAGCAAGCACAACCGACGGAACCGTGGAAGTCGAAGTCCCATCCAACCGCTCCGACTACGTGAACCAAGCCACACTGGATGTGAAAGCGCTCGTTTTGTGGCGCGCTCCAGCGCCTCCCACGGGCTGGCCGTTTTATGTGGATGTGGATTACGCCTATTGGACGATCCGCTCGTAACCTAACGTCCGCTTTCGAAATACTGGATGTGCACCCAGCACATCTCGTCGTTCGGGCCTAATCCGTAATGCACAGTGGGCGTTTTCACGTTCGGATCGAAACTTGAATGATCCGCATTGTCATAATCAATTTCAGCCTTCAAAATCGTGCCTTTGGGAAGTTTCACTGCATGTTCGAAGTTGTACGCACCCATCCAGTTTCGATCCCACGATCCGATTTTGAACACGGTTTTGCTTTCACCCGAAGGCAATGCCGCCGTAAGCCGAATTTGAGTCGCGATCGCGCGCGCTTCTGGAACGATCGCGCTCACCACAACATCCCTCGATAACCGCCGCGTGAAAGAGAACGTTTGAAACTCCAGCCTCCACGGGATTGTCAGTTGGGTTGTGCCCATGGACATCCACCTCGCTATCCTCTGCGAACCCGCTGCCTTCTCGGTTGATAAATCAAGATCGAATCCGCCGTCCTCCTCTTTTCCCGTCGGCACATATAACACCTGCGCGATCAAGTTTTGGCCCTTTCGAACCAACACGCCCGATCCACCGGGCGCGTGCCAATCGAAGTACCCTGGCGACCACGCACCGATAAACGCATTCGCATCAATCCCCATGCTGCCATACGTCTCAAATGCGCCTCGTTTGGCGCCCAACTCATAATCGTCCCTTGCAAGCAGAACCTGACGAACCGCAAACGGCGCGCGCGGACGAATCACAAAACTTTTCACCAGCGTGTCCTCTTTGGGAGACCACGGAATCCTTAAACTCAGCCAAAACGGCGCGCCCGATGACCGCACTTTCGCTGCAACGGTGGGGCGCAGAAGCAGCGTTCCGTCCACTCGTTCGGCCTGCTGTCTTGGCTCGACCGCCTCGCCCTCTTCACCTTTTTGCGTTCCCTGCCGAACCCACTTTTGAATTGCAATCAACTCTTCACTCGTCAGCGCATCCTGCTTGGCGATCCTTCCCAAATCCGAAAGCGCATCCGTCGGCGGCATCACATTGGTCATCGCAACCGTTTGAATCAAAGCCGCACGCCGGCGCACCAAATCGAACGTTTCCAAACTAAACGGGCTTGGGCCGCCTTCATAATGACAAACGATGCACTTGTCCGCCAGAATCGGACGGATGTCCTGGTAATACGTCGGGGAATGCCCTTGCACTAACCCGCTCACCAGCCCCGAAACGATCTCCGTGATCATCCTTATTCACAATTCTGTTACAATCTCTGTATGACGTTTGCGCCGCTCGCTTTCGCGCTCGCAAGTTTGCAGGCCGAACCGCCGTTTCCCAAAGCGCCGCTCGAACTGCCTCGCCTGACCGATGTCGAAGGCAGGCAATACGACGTTGCGGCACAAAAAGCCGCCGTTCTGATTTTCGTGTCAACCGACTGCCCCATCGCCAACCGATACCTTCCCGAAATCTCGAATATCTACACGGTTTACAAATCCAAAAAAGTCGCGCTGTTCACGGTGTACGTGGATGCGGACGCGAATGTCGAACAGATCAGAAAACACCAAAAGGAATATCGCGTCGCCTGCCCTGCGATTCTCGATTCAAAGCACGACCTCGTTCACAAAATCGGCGCAACCGTAACACCCCAGGCTGCGGTCATTGACTCCCAGCGCAGACTTGTGTACCGAGGCCGCATTGACGACGGATGGAGCAGGCACGGTTCTCAAAACGACGGTGAATATCGGCGCGACCTGCGAGCGGCACTCGACGAACTCCTTGCCGGGAAGCCGATCACCATCCGATCCACCCCGGCAATCGGCTGCTTCATCAGCGATAAGTAGATTCTGTCTGGAGCCGGCGACAGGACTCGAACCCGCGACCCGCTGTTTACAAAACAGCCGCTCTACCACTGAGCTACGCCGGCGACGATCCCAATTGTATCCGACCAGCATCCCGTTCCCAAAACTCCGATCATCGCTCCTATCGAACCCGCCGGTACGGCGCCGGTAGAATTCGGGCTGCCCTCGAAGGCATCACAAGAAGGAGGCTGAACTGCCGCTGTCTCGCCGTGGCAGGCGGCAGAAAAACTGCACGCTTTATCCAAGGCGCCGGTGGCGATCGAATGGAACGGATCGTTCTACACACAATTCGATGCCGGCGCGGCCGATCTGCCGCTTCAAAAGCGCGCATCTTCGCATTAAAAATCGTGACGGCTAAGATAGGGGCAATCGGCAGTTTTTCGAAGGGGGCCACCGCGTGGCGCTTGGCGACTGTGCCAGACGTGCGTTACAATGACGTGGACACACATTACCAAAGTTGTCTACGGTGGCGGGGAGGACTATTACTCCGTTTTTCAACGTGCGACCGGATACGGCGACGCCTACGACCAGGCGGATTTCAGCGCCCGCATCAAGGTGTCCTTCACGCAGGGGAGTCAAGTATTCTTGTGGACGTTAGGAAACTTTTTCGGCAGCGGCTATGGCTATATCCAGTTTCAGCTGTTTGGATACCCCGACGTCCGATATCTCACCTTTTCCGTATCTGGGGGCGACATTCATTTGCAGACGCTTTCCCTTGCACCGAGCGGGGTTCATGAATTTCGCGTGGATCGGGTGAGCGGAATCTTGGTGGCTTACATCGACGGTGCCAGTTTCTTTACAGCAAGCGCGCCTTTCGGGATTTACGGCGGCCAAAATGCGGTCACCTTGAGCTACGCGGGGGCGTTGATTACGTGTCCGTCGAAGCTGTTCCCGAGCCTGCCAGCCTCCTGGTTTTTGGGCTGATGCTTTCCGGGTTTCTGATGCGTCGGAAATCTTAACGGACTCATCCCAAGCAGATGGGATAAGGGGGGGGGATTCGATGACTTTTGGGATTCTCGCCCTTTTTGCGTGCACGATGTCGTGCGTGAGCGACGACACCGGGATAGGCAGCTGATCGCAGGTAGAAGGCTGGCCCGACAACTCCGACGGAATCGAAGCGATTCACCTGATTCATCTTCCCACGAATCAGCTTCTCGTTTGGGATGTGACGAATTGGGAAGATCACGAACACACGACTTAAAAATTCTTTTCGCTCTGAAGAGCGGCCGTTACCGGTAACCGTAATCCCCATTGTGCGCATCTTCGATATACCGCGCCAGCAGCGCCACGCTCGCGTCAACATCATCGGCGTGAACCGTTTCATTCACGGTGTGCACATAGCGGCACGGCACCGAAAGAGTAAACGCCGGTATCCCTCCGTGCAAACGCTGCACACCGCCCGCATCGGTGCCGCCCATCGGCAGCACTTCGATCTGATGTGCGATCTTATGTTTTTCTGCCAACTTTCTGAAATGCGACACCATTTTCGGATGGCACAAAAGCGAAGAATCCATGATCTTAATCGCCGTCCCCTCTCCCAAACGCGTAATCTGATCCTGATCGGGAATTCCAGGAATGTCGTTGGCAAGCGTGATGTCAATCGCAACAACCATGTCGGGCTTGATGCTCCAGCCGCTGGCGGCCGCGCCGCGCAAACCGATCTCTTCCTGCACTGTGGCAACCGCATACAAATCCACTTCGTGCTTTTTCGCGGCCTTCACCGCCTCGATCATCACATAAACCGCAACGCGATCATCCATGCATTTGCACGTTGCGAGTTTTCCCATCCGCTGATATGTGCGGTTCATCGTTACCATGTCGCCAATCTGCACCGACTTTTTCGCTTCCTTCGCATCCATCCCGATGTCCACGAAAAAGTTGTCAATCTGCGCGGGCTTTCCCGCTTCTTCCGGCGAAAGCAGATGTTTCGGCTTTGTTGAATACGTGAGCAAACCGTTTATCGCGCCTTTTGCGGTGTGAACGAAAACACGCTGGCTGAACATCTGCCGCGGATCCCACCCGCCAAGTGTTTGCAATCGCAAAAACCCTTTGTCGTCAATGAACTTCACGATAAAACCGATCTCATCCATGTGCGCGGCCAGCATCAGCCTCTTTGCGTTCTTTTTGCTGCCTTGACGAAAGCAGATCAAATTGCCCATCGAATCGGTGGAAAACTCGCACTCGCCTTTCAGCGCTTCACGCACGATCTCCCGAATTGCGTCTTCTTGTCCCGGCACCCCGTGCGCCTCGGTCAGTTTTGCCAAAAGTTTGTCGTTCATCGTGGCGGGGTTTTACCCCGCAAGTCGGCCATACTCTAAGGCCTATGCCAGAAAGGCTTTGGGCGCCGTGGCGGTTCCCTTACATCGAACGTGCAAAAGAAGGCGGAACTGGCTGCATCTTCGTTGATCTGCCCAACGAAAGCGACGACCGAAAAAACCTGATCGTTCATCGGGGAAAAACCGCGTTCGTCATCATGAACGCCTTCCCTTATTCCAACGGCCATCTGATGGTCGCGCCGTATCGCCACACCGCCAACCTTTCCGACCTGACCCCCGAAGAGATGACCGAAATCCAGTCGCTGATCGCCAAAAGCGTGGAATGGCTCACCCAGGCGTTCAACCCCGAAGGGTTCAACATCGGCCTCAACCTGGGACGGGCGGCAGGCGCGGGAATCCTCGATCACCTCCATTGGCACATCGTCCCCCGATGGGTGGGAGACACCAACTTCATGCCGGTGATCGGCGAGGTGAGGGTGCTCCCCCAAAGCCTCGAAGACGCCTACGACCGCCTGCGCGACGTGATCAGCCGCGAAGCCCAAAAATGAGCCGCATCCCCATACTTTTGGGAGTCTTTTCGGATTTTCTTAGCCTTTCAACATTTCGGAAACTTCTCAGCCCCTTTTGGCCGTAAACCAACGTTAGCCAAAACTGAGGTCTCGCTGAAGGAATTACGGTTACTGGACTTCCTGGTACAGCGTTACTCGGCTTGCGAGACCCCCAAGTGGAGTCTCTATTACTCCTATCGAGGCACCCAGGACCTGCACCCTCGGGTGCCTCGAGAAATTCCAATATTTCCGGGTAATCTGTTGTTTAGCCTCTGAAAAGTTCGAACTTTTCGGGCGGATTCTGAATCTAATTAGGTGAAGTTAGTGCCTGGCACGTTTTGTGCTGGGTTGCATTACTATCCTACATATGGAGGAAACCACAATGCGACGCTCAAAGGCGTTTACGCTTATTGAACTGCTGGTGGTCATCGCGATCATTGCGATCTTGGCGGCCATCCTGTTCCCTGTGTTCGCGGCGGCAAAAGAGAAAGCCAAGCAGACTCAATGCCTTTCGAACATCAAGCAACTCTCCGAGGGATTCGAACTTTATAAGTCCGACTCTGACGACCGGCTTCCGCTGGCCTCGACCCTCGATACCTCGACCAACACCTGGCGCTTCCCGTCTCCTTGGGACGGAAACGGCCTGATTGAATTCCCCTACAACTGGCGGCTCAGCCAATCCACCACCAGGTGGAATGAGAACCTGACCGGATGGGCGAACTCGATCTATCCGTACGTTCAGAACCGCGGTCTGTATTCGTGCCCCTCGGGCCCCGAGAAGCTTCGAACGAACTCGGGCGCTGACGGCGGCGGCGCGCT
>JAJPJR010000038.1 GCA_021324165.1 Armatimonadota bacterium | reverse complement strand
TATTCCGCTTTCGGTGTCACTGTAACCGCAACCTCCACCAACGGCCCGAGCGTGAATCCTATGCGCTTCGGAGGAAGATGGGGATATTACGATGATGGTGCGATGGGCGCAAGCTCCGGGTTAGTGCTGCAAACAGAACGATTCAGTTCGTTCGTGTTTGCGCGCTATTGGACGCCTGCTTTTGGTTCGAATGCCAACGCGTACACTCCCTACGATTTCGGCAACGGCGAAGATATGGGAGGCCAGCCGCCGTGCGAAAAGCCATGGAAGTACGTGCGCGTGACCTGTTATGGAAACCCGACAGGGCCAACTTACAATTGTGGCAAGGGGCGACCGATCCGAGTAGGCGACTGCGCAGTCGCGCTCGATCCGGCCCACAGAGTGTGCTCACTCGGTCAATACATATCGATTAAACATCGAGGGGAAAATAAGATAATTAAGAAGTGCCGCGCATGCGATACTGGCCGCTTCAGTGAGCAGGTCGATGTCTATTTCGACGTTGAAGATTCTGAATGTGAGGAAAAGGGACCATGGCACACCGGATTCTACTGTGTAAAATGTTCAGCAGCGTGATGAAATGGCACAAAGGCGTGGCCTTGATGATGCTGCTCGTGCCACGGCACGAATTTGGCAGTGCCCTGCGGAGATTGGAATCGCAACGGATCGAGTCCCCACCGTTGTCTCTTCTTGGCGGGCAAAAGATTTCCTTTGAGGTGCCGCCGGGCTGGCACGCTCGCCGATTGGACGCATGGGATCAAACTGCAACTTCGTTCAAGCTTGAGAAAGATGGCGAAGCCCGGTCTATCATTCTCATTCTTTCTAAGTGGCCATTCAGCCGAGCGCAAAGGCACGGGTGCACCACGGGAAGCACGTTTGACACTTTGGGTGGGCAGAAGGGCGTACTTCGTGTGCGGATGGAACACGAAATCACATCTTTAGATTTTTCCATTCTCGCCGGAGGCGTCGTTGTTTCTTCAGAATTGGTGCCTGTGATTACGACTTTTTCGGCAGACTTTCGCTCAAAAGATATTAACAATGGCGAACGGCTTTGCCGCCAGATTTTTCGTTCGCTCCGCATTCTGCCTTTCAAGATTGGGAAGACATGACAACTTTGGATCTGACTTACGCTGGGGACGAATCCCTCGGTATGCTGGCCAACCTCAGTGCAAACTCGGGCCCGTCGCTTCTTTGCGGGACGGGCGGACAGGGTGAATGATTGTTACCAACCTCGTTCTTTTGAAAACTCTTTCTGTTCCCGTGATGGATTGCGCGGACAAGTCGGACGCTTGTCCGTGAGTGATAGAATGACATAGGTGCCGTGAAAATGGGAGTTAGAACGAAAAGGAATTTCCACTTCGATGGTCTTGGCTCGACGTGGGCACTTACCGATGAAAACGAGAATGTGACGGACAACTATGCGTATTCGGCTTTTGGTGTCACGGTAAGCGCAACTTCCACCAACGGCCCATCCACGAATCCGATGCGCTTACGATGACGGCGCGATGGGTTCATCCAGCGGCTTATCGTTCCAACACGGCTGGTTCATGACGCTTGGATCCCATCGCCAATCTGAACCGGTAAACGCGCATGGCCGCCAAGCTGTCCCTTCAGCGCCAGGCCGCCAGAACGGCATCCCTTGCCGGTACAATCTTCCACCAAATGCCCGTGGCGACTGTCCATTACCTCACCGTTCAAGACGTTCTCTGGATTAACCAGGAACTCACCAAAAAAGAGTGCGAGTTCAAATACGCGCAGCTCGAAGAAGCCACATATTATCAATATGGCTACGGCAAAAGCCGAGACGTGCTGAAACAAGCAGGCACATTCCTGCAAGGCTTTCTAAAAATGCGCCCGTTTTCCGAAGGCAGCCCGCAAACCGCACTCATCGCAACGCTCGCATTCCTTTCCATCAACGGATACGACATCCATCTGGAGCCCGATCAAGCGAACGCGCTCCTCGAATCAGTCGCCGCAAAACAGATCACTGGCGAACAAGCCGTCAAACAGATCGCGCAGCAATCCAACCGCCCGCCCGAACTCAATCCCGCAGTGCGCACCCACATCCGCTCGCTCATTCAAAAATATGGCGATGCGCTCATCCCGCGGGACTCAACTGAGGCTTCCTAAATCTCCCTTTTCCGTTTGTCAAGTTCTTTTCGTTCTGCCCGGTTCGGTCAATCACAAAAACGTCCCCGCCTTTTACATACGTCAATTGCGAACCATCTTTTGACCACGACGGATCATAAACCTCACCCTGCACCAGCGTGCTGCCGATTCCGTTATTGAAAGCCATGCTTTGCAAAGGAAGAATGAGCAGCGCGCGCGGCTTCCACGTTCCCCCGTCATCAACATTCAAACACACCGCAATCTCATCGCCCTTTGGCGAAAGTGCGGGCTGCATCAGCGCGATGCCTGGCTTGTCCGAAGCATAAACCGCAATCTTCTTTCGCGCGCTCATGTCATAAACCAGCAGCGCATTCTGATAATCCCGAATGAACGTCCCATCGGCACGGCGCTTCGACTGCGGCACCTGCGAAGCCAGCGGATAGCGGAAGTTCACAACCGAAACCGCAATCAGCGGCTTATCGGGCACAACCGAAATCTCCAGCGATTCACCCGCCTCCGCAGCCATCGGCGAGGCTTCCGGCGCCGATCCGGGCTTCATGTAAGCGATCACCAGCACCGGCCCTCTCGGCGTTCGGCACACGCCGCCGAAATAATCCCCGCTCGCAAACAGTCTTCCCGATTCAAAACCTTCGCTTTCCAAATCGTTAGCAAGCGAATTCCACGCGCTTGTGATCCACTGATCCGTTTCCGAAACGTTTCCTGTGCGTTCGACCATAGACTGCTCTTCGCCCCCCAGCACTTTCTCTTTTCCTGCGGGCGGCATCACTGGGCGCAGTCTTCTTTCCGGCCAAGTTATTGCCCACACGTCGCCGCGGCTGCAAAACAGATACTCCGACGTCAAAGGAAAACACCACGGCGCCGAACGCACCGCGCCGCTTGGCGTTTCTTGCAGCGCATCCGCTTTTCTATCGGGCGCCCAAGAAAAAATCTGTTCGCTGCCATCTTCCGAGCGGTTGCTGATGAACAAAAGCCGCCTGCCGTCCACATGCCACGTAAAATCGCCGTCGTTAAAACTGTCGCCGCCGTTCGGTTCACGCACCGTTCCATCGGGCGCAATCGAAACCAGCCTAGAACCGTTTTCCGATTCGCGCAGCGCCGCAACAAAACCTTTGGTGTTCACCGGCGGAATGTCAACCCAAACGCGCCCCTGAGGCTTGCTCCTGATCCAAATGAACGCCGCAACCAGCGGCACAACCACAACCAACACCAAAATCAAACGGTTCAAAAATCTCTTCGACATGGCGATCTCGCAAACGTTACCTGGTGAGACTGGTCATACTCTCGATAACCGAGATGAGCCTCTTTCAGCAGCCCTCGTCCGATGAGCGCAAACCGCTTGCGGCCCGCATGCGCCCGTCTTCCCTCAACGAATTCATCGGCCAAGAGCACCTCGCCGCCGAAGGCAGCCCCACGAGAACCGCCATCGAACGCGGCTCCCTCGGCTCGGTCATCTTGTGGGGGCCTCCCGGCTCCGGCAAAACCACCCTCGCGCGAATCATCGCCCACATGTCCGATGCGCACCTGGAAGAGCGCAGCGCGGTCACCTGCGGCATCGCCGAAATCAAAGCCATCGGTCAAGCCGCAAAACACCGCACAACAAAAACGCTGCTGTTCCTCGATGAAATCCACCACTTTTCGCGCACCCAGCAAGATGCTCTCCTTGGTCTGGTCGAAGATGGAACCGTGCAGCTCATCGGCGCCACCACCGAAAACCCGACATTCAGTTTAGGAACGCCGCTGCTTTCCAGGTGCCGCGTTTTGGCGCTGAAGCCGCTCAGCGAAAATCAGATTCGTCAAATCATCGAGCGCGCTCAGCACGAACTCGACATCACGCTCAACGATCAAGCGATTGCGCTTTTGTGCCGATGGGCAAACGGCGATGCCCGCGCCGCACTCAACGCTCTTGAACTTTCTGCGCAGTTTGCATTTCCCAACAAGAGTATTGGTGAACAGGCGGTCGCACAAGCTATGCAGCGCCCCGTCACCAAGTACGATGCCGCCGGCGATCAACATTACGATGTCATCTCGGCGTTCATCAAATCGGTGCGCGGAAGCGATGTTGACGCATCCTTGCACTATCTGGCGCGGATGCTCAAAGCAGGAGAAGACATCAGGTTCATTGCGCGCCGCCTCATCATTCTTGCTTCCGAAGATATCGGAAATGCCGAACCGATGGGCCTCATTCTTGCAGTCAGCGCGCTGAATGCCATCGAAAGAATCGGCATGCCCGAAGCGCGAATCATTTTAGGACACGTAACCGCATTCCTCGCAACCGCTCCCAAATCCAATGCCGCATATTTAGGCATTCAAAAAGCGCTCGACGATCTGGATGAACACCCGGCACCGCCCATTCCCGATCATCTTCGCGATGCAAACACCAAAAGATTCGAACACGATCCCGACGAAACGCCGTACAAATATCCGCACGATTTTGGTGGATGGGTGCCGCAAAAATATCTTTCTGAACCCAACGCGCTCTCGCTGCCCTATTACCAGCCTACCGACAACGGCCGCGAACTAAAAATCAAACGGTTTCTGCAACAGCTGGATGAACAAAAATAGATCGAGGTCTTGCAACGGCTTTGTGAAAGCGGCTTCGTCGTCGAACCGCTCGGATTAGCAAGCGATTCGTTCGACTTCAACGCCTCTCGCAGTGCGAAGACCTCGATGTCGAGGCTCCCTCCATCCGCTTGCGGCAAGCCGCAAGCTTCGGCAAGAATCCGGCTACGCCGGACAGCATGTGAAACTCCGTGTCCCGTCAAGAATCTCTTCAAGACCGCGGCTTTGGTGCTTCAACTTTCGTTCCAAAGGAACTCTTGCCTTTTGGCGAAAGCCTCCGCTGGAGGTTCTTCCAAACAGCAGTGCCAACTTTCGCTGCGATTGGCCTTCGCTCTCGATCGGCCGAACAAGTCGGTCTTCGTAAAGCGCTGGCCGCGGCTTTCGCACACTGCGCTCTTCAGAACCCCCAGCGGAGGCGCCCACCTGACTCGACCCTTCACCCTGCAAGCAAGGCTTCGGTTCTTTCGGCTCCGCGGCTTTCTTGAACTTCTCGTCTAAAGTTTCCTTCAAACGTTGCGGCTTCGCAAAAGCGCCGATTGCTCGTTAGAGCCGAATCCGAGACTGGTTTGAGCCTCCAATTGCACTATACAACCGATTCCACGCATTAACAACAGTCCGCTTCGCGATTTGATGATTCTTAGCACGCGGTGTTGAAATCACGCCGGTTCTGCCCAAGTAATCCCCCAACTTTTCCACTTTTCACTTCCGTCGGCAAAATCAGGACCCGTAAGGCGACCAAACAGAAGGAGACCGCGCCGAAATACCCCCAGCGCCTGTTGTACAATTCTCCTCAACCTAAGCCATGAAACGTCTCGCTCTGTTTGCGCTTCCTTTTTGCACCGCGTGGCTCACCGCACCGCCGCCCGAAACCAAAGCCGAAGTCAGATTCTATCTGAGCACCGACTGCCCCGTCGCACTCAAATACTCCGAGCGCATCAACCGCCTCGTCGAGCAGTTTCAACCCAAAGGCGTTGACTTTCAAGCCGTATTTCCCAACGAAGGCGAAACCGCTTACGGCACAAGCGCGTACATGGCTGAAACCCACCACAACTTCGCCTTCCGGCTCGACCCAGCAGGCAAACTCGCAAAACAAGACGGCATCGCCATCATCCCTTCGATCCTCATTCGCGACACCCAAGGCCGCATCGTTTACCGAGGAGCGATTGACGACGATCCGACCGGCGGCAAGGTCAAAACCGCTTACGCGCAGAAAGTTCTGTCCGCGCTTGTTGCTAACAGACCCGTACCGTTCAAGTCACAGCCCGCCACAGGCTGCGTGCTGATGCCTGGGCCGCAGGCGCCATCTGCTGATCAAGTCAACTTTTCGCAGCACGTTGCCCCGATCGTTTATAAACATTGCGCGCCGTGCCACAGTCCCGGCCAAGTCGCACCGTTTTCGCTCCGCTCCTATGATGAGGCCCGCAAATGGTCGAAGAACATCGCTATCGCCGTCGAAACCAAAGCCATGCCTCCGTGGAAGGCGGTAGATGGATATAACGAGTTCATTGATCCCAACCGCCTGACGCCGGCTGAAATCGAAACCCTGAAAAACTGGGCCGACGCCGGCGCCCCGCTTGGCGACCCCAAGCGCCAGCCTGCGCCTCCACCAATCCCCGAAGGGTGGCAGTTGGGAACGCCCGATTTCATCGCATCGCCCGATAAGCCGTTCCAACTCGAAGCCGAAGGCCGCGATGTGTACCGCAACTTCGTCATCAAAACCGATTTCAAAGAGAGCCGCTGGGTAACGGGCATGGACGTCCGCCCCGGCAACCCGCGCGTGGTTCATCACGTCATCGCCTTCTTGGATTCAGGACACAACGCCGAAGCCCTCGAAAAGAAAAACAACGACGGCCAGCCCGGCTACTCCACATTCGGAGGCGTCGGTTTTCTGCCCTCGGGATCGCTTGGAGGTTGGGCGCCGGGAATCGCCCCCTATCGCACCAACGGCGATCTTGCATTCGAACTGAAGCCGGGCACAACCATTGTGCTGCAAGTGCACTATCACAAAAACGGCAAGGTCGAACAAGACCTCACCAAAGTCGGCCTCTACTTCTCGAAAACGCCTCCCAAACACGTGCTCAATCTTGCGTGGATTCCCAACCTCGGATTGCGCATCCCGCCGAACGATCCCGCCTACACCGCGCATCAGCGGTTCCCGATTCCGGTGGATGTAACCGTTTATGGCGCCATGCCCCACATGCACCTTCTGGGCAAAAGCATGAAAGCGTGGGTCGAGCTGCCCGATAAAACGATCAAGCCGCTCGTGTGGGTGGACGACTGGGATTTCAACTGGCAGCTTCAGTACCGGTTCAAACAGCCGCTGAAGGTGCCGCGGGGCTCCACGATTCACATAGAAGCGGTCTATGACAACTCTGCCAAAAACAAAAACCAGCCGAACGACCCGCCCCAATTCGTCCGCTGGGGCGAACAAACCACCGACGAGATGATGCTGCTGATTCTCGCATTCTCCGTGGACACTCAGAACGGCTGAGGCCCTCGCTATCGCGCCTGAAACGCCTGCTGAAAAGCCTGAATCACTGCCCGGGCGGCGCTTTCGTGCGGATCGCCGGTCACCTCGGAACTGCCGACCACCGCCGCCCCGTCAAGCGCTCCAACCGCGGTGACCGACTGTCCGTTCACGCTGATTTCAAACATTTCGATTTTGTTTTCGGCACCGACCAGTTTCTGCAACGCGAGCGCGGCCGCAAACCCTGCCGCTTCAACGGTCGAGGTGCAATGGGCTTTCATTCCTGCCGCAACCCGTTCATGATAAGACAGCACCACCACCGCCCCTTTTTCGTCTTGAAGAGCGCTCAACGCTTTCACAACCGGAAGTTCGGGCTTGGCTTGTTCGACAACCGTTCCAGGAGCCCCGATGTGCGGCCGCCTTCTGGCCTTTTCCGCCATGCAGGAACGGCTGGCAAGGTTCACCAAGTTGTCCACCGTCGAGGCGAAGTGCACGTTCTCGCGTTCTTTGGTCCTGCGGCCGCCTTGCAGTCCATAGGTAACCGTTACGTTCATTCCCGCGCCTTCCACCGTCAGGTCGGCCACAGCCTTTTGAATCCATTGTGCCAAAAGTTCGGCATCGGCGCGCGGGCGCAGCGTTCCCACACAAAACTCGTCTCCCCCGGCTCGGCAAAGATGATCGGTTTCGGGATCAGTGGCTTCGCGCAGTTCATCGGCAACTTTTTTCAACACGGCATCGCCGACCATGTGTCCGAAACGTTTGTTGAACATCCCGAAATCATCCAGATCGAAAAAGATGATCGTGATGTCGCTGCCGGCTTTGAGTTGCGCGATCCCCCAATCTCGCAGCGTGTCGCTCCACGGAAGCTGAGTGAGCGGATCGAAATTGCGTCCGTAGTCGCGCAGCAGGTCTTGTGCATTGATGATTCCCAAGAACTTGCCGCCATCGAGCACCGCGATGCGCGGAACGTTCTCACGAGCCATCGTTTCGGCGACATGCCGAAGCGACATATCGGGCGAGACGTATGGCGCGTCTCGCCTCATCACGGATTCCACCCTGTCTTCAGGCGAAACCCCCACCAGATCCTCGATGCCGATCACCCCCAAAAAGGAGTCGCCATAAATGACGCCGAGACCGGAAAGTTTGTGACCCTTCATCAGGATCGTGGCGGTCTCGATCGTTTGGTTGGGGTTCACCCACACAGGCCAGAGCCTCAGGTCTCTGACCGTCTTCATCGTCGTTTGCCCTTGTTCAACCCGTACTGTATCAGAGCCGGGCAGAAGATGCGACGTAAAAGATACTGGGTTTGTTATGGGTGAGGGGGCTTCGTGCATAAAACTTTACAATTCGGGGCAGATTCTCGCCCGAATCAGGTCGAGCGCCCTTGTGAGCGAACCGCGAAACTTGGCATCGAGTTCCCGGTTTTGCACATCGGCTCGTTTTTGGATGCTGTAAATTTCACCGGGACTCAGTTCGAAGTAAGCCGCGACTTTGGGTTCGGGCAGTCCTGCTTCCTTTCTCATCAGATAGACGGCAAGTTGGGTGCGCGATTCGGACTTTGTGCTCAATGCGGCGGCATCCAAAATCAGATCGCGAAGATCCCAGCCGTTTGCTGAAACGTACTGTTCCAACATTCCTGCCAATTTGAGCACGTGACATTGCGAAATCGGCTGCTCGGACTGCCTCAATCTCCGGGCGATCCCCCGGTAAGTTGCTCCATCGCCTTTCACCAACCGAACGATCGCCGCAGCCTGCTCTAACGAAAGTTCCACCGATTCCCGCTCGCAAAGCCGTTTGAGAACGCGCCTGCGTTCTTCCTCGGTCGGCTCTTTCAACGTGCCGGTTTTCCAATTGCGCCGCAAGCCGCGATGATCGAATGCGGAAGGAGAGGAGGCTGCGCAGAGCGTCGGCCGCCCTAAGCGGCCCCTGCGCTCGAGTTCGAAGGAGAGCCTCTGTTTTGCGCGGGGCCTCCTCTCCACAAGATGCAGATCATCCAAAATCAAAACTTCGGGAAAACAGGGGGCGCGAGAATCTGCAAACTCCAGCGCCGACATGATCGCTGCCTTGACTCCCGCGCGGCTTTGGAACGCCGCGGCCGCCGACCGAAGAAGATGCGTTTTGCCCCAGCCGGCAACCCCGTCTATCAGCCCGAGGTTGATCCGTTCCTGCGCAAACTCCTTCGCAACCTGCAACGCCGCGGCGTTTGTCTCCAACCGCTCAAAATCGGCAAACGGCCCGGCCGCATCCGTCCAATCCCCCGTGAACACCACCGCCGAATACGATATCAGAGGTCTTTGGCAGTTCACCAGCCAGAATAGGAACGTTTGGGTGCAGTTTTCTCGGTTTTTTGGCCTTATCTACGCGTAATCTGCTGTTTTCGATGGCAAACAGACTTCGCGATGAAAAGTTTCCACAGAAGAACCTTGGTAACCAACCTCTGCTGCATTCAGCCGTTCCTTCAAAAAACCCGGGCGTTCGTTGAAGTTTGATCTCAGTTTTTTGGCAAAGAGGGTGTGGGCCCTGCGAGAACTAATGGCGGCTTGTTTACAAACCGATAAAACATCTGTCGCCCAATGTTCACTCCGTCGGCGAGTTATCCACGCACTGTGGATTACCGCAGGTTTACCTGGATTGACTATGCTCGTAAAGTGGAAGAACTGGGATAAGCGGGGGTAGAGCCCGTTAGACATAAACATACGAGGAGAACTAACGAGCATGAATAAATTGAAGAATCGGCGAAGCAAGGGTTTCACCCTCGTCGAAATCATGATCGTCGTTTTGATCATCGGAATTCTGCTTGCAATTGCGGTTCCGAACTTCATTAGAGCCCGAGAAACTTCGCGCACCAAATCCTGCGTTGCGAACCTTCGCCAGATTGATGCCGCGAAAGAGCAGTGGGCCATGGACAACAAAGCCAGCAACGGCGACGCCGTTACCGGAACGCTTTGGCCCGATTACATCAAGAAGGCTCCTGAGTGCCCCTCCGGCGGCACCTACACGGTCAACGTGATCGGCACCGATCCGACCTGTTCGATCGGTGGAAGCCACAGCCTGTAATCTGAACCTTTGGGTTCAAACGGATTGGGACGGTCTTCGGGCCGTCCCATTTTCGCTTATGAAACCGGCTCTCGGAACCCATAACTATTAACGGGGATGCGGCCGTGAAAGAGATGGAATCTTCCTTTGAAGGAACAGAATCTGTTATGCGTCGTTTGAGACTGAATCGTGGCTTGACCATTGGCGAGATGCTGATCGCGGTGCTGCTGATTTCTGTGGTCGCGGCGATTGGGGTACCTGGGTTCGCCAAAAGCAGGGCATCGGCAAGCAAAGCCTCGTGCCTGCAAAACCTGCACCGACTGGCCGAGGCCAAGCAGCAGTGGGTTTTCGATCACCCCAACGCCAAGCCCGGCCCCCTGCGAAGCGACCTCGAAGGAG
>JAJPJR010000047.1 GCA_021324165.1 Armatimonadota bacterium | reverse complement strand
CGTTCTGTTCGCGCTTGGGTGAGAATCTGCCGCGCTCATAAAACCTCGAACGCACGCCGCGCTGCGCCATCTCCACAATCGCCTCGTCTTCGCGCTCCACCCGATCCAACGCACCGCCCGCACCTGTGTCGAGCCTCGATGCATCCCAAACATAAGGATAAAAACTCACCTTCGTCAGGTCGCTGGCACTCGGCCTGAGAACGTTGATCGAACATCCCCACGGATAAAAATTAAACATCGTGTTGGGAAATACCCAAAAATAGTAAGCGGCGATCCGTTCACCATAATCCGCACAATCGGGCGGCAGATCAAAACTGTCCTCGGAGCCTTTTGCTCGCCCAAGTTGAAGATTCAAAAACTCAAAAGTTTCGGTGGTATATCCACCATAATCCAATGTCTCAGCTAATCCAGAATGAATGTACGGAATGTGGAACCCTTCAAGATAGTTGTCCACATACAACGCCCAATGCGCGCGGACAAGATATTCGCGCGCACGGTCTTGATGAGATCGGGCCAGATGCAGCGGCATCCAATTCACCCGCTCGATCATCGGAGCAAGATACTCATCCAAACTGCATACGGGATTAATCGAAGCGAACAGCCACGGCCCCCAAACCCCAAACGACAGATTCTTCAAACTGTCCGATTCGGTGGGGAAGTCCGCACAATCATCAAACTCGGGCATCGAAACAAAACTTCCGTCAAGAGCGAATCTTCTTCCGTGATACCGGCACCGAAGCGATTTCACAACGCCGGGGCCTTCCACAACGATGTTCGCGCGATGCGTGCACACATTCGAAATGCAATGCAGACAATCATCAGCGTCGCGCGTGAACAGAAGCGGTTCGTCCAGCAAGCCTTCTAACAGCGTGAAAGGAAACACCGATCCCGGCACTTTCACGCTTTCGACATCGCACACGAACTGCCAGCTTCTGCAAAAGATCTTCTCATTCGCATTTTCAAACTCGTCGGCCCGTGTATAAAACCTCGAGGGCAATGTGCTGGCGGTTTCAATCTGGCCGCCGACTCCGTATTTCGACATCGAGCAGCAGTCTACCGTTCAAATCGTGCATGCAAACAGAATCGGCGAGCCGAATCTTCGGCTCGCCGATGCCATGCTTGTCCCTTCGTCTCTTACGGTTTCATGAACCATTGAAGAAGGTCAATCGAAATGCCCCACGGATTCGCCGACGTTTTGCCAGTGGATTTCACCCGCAGGCGTCCCCGAACAGCGCTCGTGTTCGAATCAATGAACCGGTTCGGATTGTCCACGATCACTCGGTGGACATTGTCAGCCGTGTTCCCCGAAAACGACCCTTCGGCGATCCACTTCTTTTTCGTCCAATCCCACATCTCAACGTAGTAGGTAAGCCCGGTGGAGTTGGCATGCCCCGCAATCGCAAACTCGAAGCTCGAGGCCGTGTTCCACGGCGCGGTCGCGTCGAACTGAATCAGAACTGGGCTGCCGCTTTCCGATGACTTCGAGCTTCGCTGCACTTGGAACAGCGAGCCGTCGAACGCATCCAGATCAGCGAGCCCGCCGCCCAAATTCGTGCCGTGCTGCAAGGTCATCGAGTCGAACGTCAGCTGTGTGGTGTTCGCCGCGGGAATCGTCGCAAGCCAAGCCTCGACTTGGCCGAGCGGATTCAGCCCGTACCCGACGATCGCCCTTCCGTCAGACGAGATCGCAGTCGCCCGCAGCAATTGCCAGCCAGTCAGGTCGAGCCCGTAGTCGTTGGTCAACACATCGCTCAACAGCCGCATGCCGTTGGTCGAATCCCAGATGAACGCCTCGTCGCCGTTGTCCGTATGGCTCCAGCCCACGACAAGGGTTCCATCACCCGAAACTCCCAGCGCTTCGCTGTAGTACTCGCCGCCGGGCAGGTCGCCGAGCGCGATCATGCCGGTGTTGCTTTTCCAGATGAAACCTTCTCTCCCGTTATCCGACCATCCCCGGCCCACGATGGTGCTGCCATCAGCCGAAACCGCAGTTGCGTAGCTGTCAAAGTTTCCGCCCGGAAGGTCGCCCAGGCCGATCATTCCGCCGTTCGGCGTCCATTTGAACGCCTCTCGGCCGTTCGCCGAGAAAGACCAACCCGCGATCACGCTTCCTGTTGCGTCCATCCCCATCGCCCCGCTCCCGAAGTCGCCGCCAGGCAGGTCGCCCAAGTTCTTGAAACCCCGATAGGTGTAGCGGAACGCTTCGCGCCCGTTCTTCGAGCTGCCCTCGCCTGCAATCACCGACCCGTCTGCCGAAACCGCATACGCGGCGCTCCACAGATTGCCCAGGGACAGATCGCCGAGGTTCTTTCCCGTGTCTCCCGAAAGCCAGCGGTACGCGGTGTGGTTGCTGAAGCCGTCGTAGCCTTGGCCTACGGAGATCAGACCGTCTGCCGAAAGTGCAAACGCTTTACTTGCTTTGGGGGCCGCGGGATCGTTGTTGGCAAGGCCGAGCTGGGTTGCTCCCGACCAGAAGAACGGCTCGACGCCGTCCGCGTCGGTGCCGAAACCGGCAACGATCACTCCCAGGTCGCTCACACCTGTAGCGCTGCTAAGAAAACTGCCTCCAGCGAGGTCTCCCAGGCCTTGGAAGGTCTGCGCCTGCGAGCCCGCCGCAAGAAAAATCGGAATCGAAAGGCCGATCAGGCGGGTGCCCGCGGCAACTGAAATCCTGTTCATCTGTGTCCTCCGTGTTTCCCGCCAGCCGTGATTCCGCCGAAACGGGGTGCCGCGCCCATGCTCGTGAGCGGGCCTTCTTAGGCATATCTGCCACACCGAGGGCCTAAGGATTTATGTGTTTTAGCCGGGTTGCACTGGAGGCTCGGCGCCGTTTTGCTGGGCGGTGGGGTCGTCGCCCCGGTATTTGTAAGCGTTGACCTCTTCTCCAAGCGACGTCTGATAAGGCGCAACCTCAACGTGAAGCTCTTTCTCGAGGATTTTCAGCAGTTCGTTCGACTGCTTATGCTTGCTGTTGTTTCGGATGGCTTCTTGGGCCATGGAGTAGGCGTCCGACTTGTCGCCGTTGGTGTAGTAGTGGAGGCCCAGATTGTAGTAATGGGTGGCCGAATACGGGGAGTTGCGGATGGCGGTTTGCAGCGCCACGGTGGCCTCGTCGGTTTTGCCTTGGGCTGCCAGGGCGATCCCGAGGATGCTGTACCCTTCGCTGGCCTTGGATTCGGCGTCAATCGCCTCGCGCGCCAGGTTGACGGCATCATCGAGTTTGCCTTGCTGAAACTTTTCAACCGCTTGAATGACGAGTTCTTTTGATTTTTCGCTCATGGTTTTCCTTCCCGTTAGACGCGATCAAACGCAGGTTTTTCGCTATACTACACCGAACTTTCTTGGTGATGCCGGGAAAAGCGGGTCCGGCGCCCAAGAGTGGCGATATCAGGAGGCTTCAAACATGAAGATGACGCGGATTACCTCTTTATGGATCTCAGCCGTTTTCGGGCTTATGATCCTCGGCTGTGGCTGTGGGGGAGGATCGAAAGACGGTTCCTCGAATGAGGGAACGGGCGGCGGAACCGCTCTGAAAGGCAGAGAGCTGCCCACCGAGCCCGGCAACAGCGCGGAAGGCGACACGATAAAAATCGGAATGATCGCCTCGTTGAACGGAGAGCAGCAGCCGTGGGGCGTGGACAGCCAGAAGGGCGGCCAATTGGCCGTAGATGAATTCAATGCGGCCGGCGGCGTGAACGGCAAGAAGGTGGAGCTGATCGTCGAGGACACGAACAGCAAACCCGAACAAAGCAAAACCGCCACAGAAAAACTGGTCGGCGAAGACAAAGTGCTTGCCGTGGTAGGCGAGGTTTCGAGCGGCAACACGCTTCCGGCGGCGAAAGTCTGCCAAGAAGTGGGTGTTCCTATCGTGGCGGTGGGTGCTACCCGAATTGACGTGACTCAGCAGGGCGGCGCGGTTTTCCGGGCGTGCTTTACCGATGACTTTCAAGGCGCGGCGATGGCGAAATTCGCCTATGAGGATCTGAAACTTCGCAACGTGGCGATGCTCACCGACAAAAAGCTGCCGTATTCCACCGGCCTTTCCGACGTGTTTCGCAAAGCGTTCGAAAGCATGGGCGGAAAAATCGTAGATGAAGAGTTCTATGAGAGCGGCAACATTGACTTCAAGCCGCAGCTTTCCAACATCAAGTCGAAAAACCCGGATGGGCTGTTCTGCTCGGGATACTTCACCGAAGTGGGACCGATCGCGCGTCAGAAGGAAGCCGTGGGCTTGAACGTGCCGATGTTCGGCGGCGATGGATGGGACAGCACGCAGCTGTTATCTTCCGGCGGCAGCGGAATCATCGGAGGGTATTTCGCGAACCACTATCATAACTCTGAAAAGCGGCCCGAAGTGCAGGAGTTCGTGAAGAACTTTCAAGCGAAATACGGTGCTCCGCCTGCGACCGCGATGGGCGCGCTGGCCTACGACGCAACGAAGATCGTTCTGGAAGCGCTGAAGCGCGTGAAGGAGTACAACAGCAAAGAGCTGCTCACCGAAATCGCCAACACCAAAGGGTTTCATGGCGTATCGGGGACGTTTGACATCGGTCCAGATGGGAATGCGCAAAAGCCGATTCTTGTGCTGCAAGTGCAGAAGAACGGGTTCGTTCCTGTCAAGCAGATTCCGTTCTTCGTGTTTCAGAAATAGATGTTGGCGACCCTATCCTTTGAAGGGCTCGCCCAGCAGTTCATCTATGGCATTCAGCTGGGGGCGATTTATGCTCTAATCGCCCTCGGCTACACCATGGTGTACGGCGTGCTCAAACTGATCAACTTTGCGCATGGCGATGTGTACATGGTCGGCGCGTATCTTGCGTATTACACCTGTTCGGTTTGGCTTGCGGGCGTTGCGGTCGAGCCGCATTTGATGCTGGTGATCATGCTTTTGGTTTCCATGTGCGGCTGCGCTTTGCTGGGGCTGCTCATCGAGCGGATCGCCTATCGGCCATTGCGATCTGCACCTCGCATTTCGGTTCTCATCACCGCGATCGGCGTATCGCTTTTCATCGAGTATGCCGGGAAACTTTTCTTTCAAACCTCGCCGCAGCCGTCCATTAAGGAGTCGGTCAACGTTTTTAAAGACCAGATTCATCTCGGCAGGCTCGAGATTGCGCAAAGCGCTTTGATCGTGTTGATCACCACTGTCGTTTTGATGTGCCTGCTGTGGTATTTCGTAACGCGAACGGCGATGGGCAGAGCGATGAGGGCGGTTTCTCACGATTTCAACACTGCGGCGCTGATGGGGATCAGCGTTGACAAAGTGATCACGATCACCTTTTTGATCGGGTCGGCGCTTGCGGGCGCTGGCGGCATGATGCAGGCTACTTCGGTGGGAACCCCTCTTTCGACGTTTTACGGCCTGATGCCCGGGGTCAAAGCGTTCGTTGCGGCCGTTTTGGGAGGCATCGGAAACATTCCCGGCGCGGTAACAGGCGCGATGATTATGGCGATGGCGGAAACGGCAGTTAAAGCGTTCGGCTATTCGAATTACACCGACGCGGTCGCGTTCATCATTTTGATCGGCATTCTTCTGCTGCGACCTGGCGGCCTTTTCGGCGCCGTAACGGAGAAAGTGTAACGATGCCTCTTGAAGCTGCCGCGCTCACCCATCAACGGTTCTCTTCAGGAAAGTTTTGGCTGGTGCGCATCGTCTCGATCGCACTCTTGGTCGGCATCGCCTGCTTGTTCCAGTTCGCGGCAGTTCCCCACATGGGCATTTATGACAAGCGGCTGCTGATTTCTGCGATGACGTTCGCCTCGTTAGCCGTTTCGTTGAATCTGATCAACGGCGTAACCGGGCAGTTCTCGATGGGGCACGCTGGGTTTTATATGATCGGCGCATATACCGGCGCAAAACTCACGACGACGTTTTATGACCGGCACTTGATGCCGGACTACGCGTGGCTGCTGGCGGTGATCTGCGGCGGTGCGGTGATGTCCGCTTTTGCAGGCTTTATCGTCGGCCTGCCTTCTTTGCGTTTGCGCGGCGATTACCTGGCGATCGTAACACTGGGATTCGGCGAAATCTTGCGTGTGGTGGTGAATAACCAAGACGGCGGCGACAAGTCCCTTTTTGGGCTGAACCTCGGCGGGTCGTACGCGCTCGACATGCCCCGCGGATCGAGGATTTCTGAACTTGCATACATCTTCGTTTTCTTGGTGATAACCATCGCCATCTGCCGCAATTTGCTCAAAACGGCGCACGGACTCGCGTTCCTTTCGATTCGCGAGGATGAGACCGCAGCAGAAGCCACCGGAATTAACACCACCAAATTCAAAGTCACCGCGTTTGTGATCGGAGCCGCGCTGGCAGGAATCGCCGGCGTTTTGATGGCGCATTACAACGGAAGCGTTACGCCGAATGACTACACGATGGACGTCAGTTTTCTTTTAGTGACCATGGTTGTGATGGGTGGAACGGGAAGCATCACGGGCGCCGCCCTTGCGGGAATATCTCTCAAACTTTTGGAAGAGAGCCTGCGGTCGGTGCCCGACATTCCTGCCGTTAACCTTTGGGCCGCGGTTGTGGTCGCAATTCTGTTTGCCGCTGTGCTCAAACGCGGCGGACTCGGCAGAGTTTTGAACGCTCCAGCACTCGCCGTGGTTCGCATCGTGATCGCAGAACTGACGCTGCTGTTGATTGCGTACATGGTGTTCAAGTTGTGGCACACCCAGATGAGCATCGTGTTTAAGGTGGCCGCTTCGCTCGTGTTTTTGGGCTGTGCGGCTGCGTTTCATGCGCGGGATAACGTGCGCAAGGCGCTGCCGACTTTTGGGTACCTGGTTACGTGCGTGGCAGTCGTTCTGCTGATTTCGATTCCGCTTGCGTCGGCATTTCACAAACTGCCGCTGCTTCAAAAACTCATCGGCGATACGACTTACAAAGCGACGGACGTTCGCTGGGCGTTTTTCGCCACTGCGCTGGTGATAACGATGCTCGTTCGGTCGCAAGGGCTGTTCGGTCATCATGAATTCAGCTGGAGCTTTTTGGGCAGATCGTTCGGGAAACGTTCCGAAACGGTGGAGGCATCGGCGTGAAAGAAACGCAGACTCCCATTCTTTCGATCGAGAACCTCACCATTCGGTTCGGCGGCCTGGTCGCAGTGAACGACGTTTCTTTTGATATCCTTCCCAGCGAGTTGTTCGGTTTGATCGGTCCGAACGGAGCAGGGAAAACGACGTGCTTCAACATGATTACCGGCGTGTACCGCCCCACGGCAGGTGAAATCAGGTTTCAAGGGAGTTCGATCATCGGTTTGCGGCCCTCGCTGATCGCCGCGCGCGGAATCGCGCGGACGTTTCAAAACATCCGGCTTTTCGGGGCGCTTTCGGTGCTCGAAAATGTGATCGTGGGTGGTTTTCTAAGGCGCAAAACCACGCTTTTCGAGTCTATGACGCTGCTGCCAAGCGCGATCAAAGAGACGTCGCAGTTTGCGTCGGCAGCGATGGCGCTGCTTGAAATGTTCGATCTGGCCGATCTTGCCGACACGCGCAGCGCCGACCTTCCTTATGGAAAGCAGCGGAGGCTGGAAATCGCCCGCGCAATGGCCACATCGCCCAGGTTGCTGTTGTTGGATGAACCGGCGGCGGGAATGAACCCGCAGGAATCGGAAGAACTGATGCGCGACATTAAACGTCTGCGCGATGAGTTTGGTCAAACGATTCTTCTGATCGAACACGACATGAAAGTGGTTATGGGAGTTTGCGAAAAGATCGTGGTTTTGGATTATGGAGCCGAAATCGCTCAGGGCCCGCCCGAAAAAATTCGGAACGACCCGAAGGTGATCGAGGCGTATCTGGGTGAGCCGGTGTGACCCATCTGCTGCTGGCATGCTGCCTGCAAACCGGTGCTCAAGTCGAATTCAAACAGTTTCAGTTCGAACCACAAATCGGAATCAAGTTTTCTCCGCTCGAAGTGCGTTTTGACATCGGGCGCGAGTATGAAAACCCTTTCGACCCAAAGATCATTGATGTTTCACTGTTGGTGAGCGGGCCGAAGGAACTTCAGTCGGTTCAGTGCGCGTTTTGGGCATCAGACTGCGCATTCGGATCCGATGGAAACGTTATTGAAACTGGTAGTCCGGGCTGGCGCATCCGCTTTGCACCGTGGGAAAGAGGCGTTTATTCGATGTTTCCAACCGCGATTGATTCCGAAAAACGGTATGACGGAAAGCGGATAGATGTCCGGGCGAACGATTCGAACTTAACCGCATTTGTTTCGGTGAGAGAAAAGGAGAGTTATTTTCGCACTGACAAAGAGGTCGTTTACCCCATCATCCGCGAAATCGGTGCGAAACCGGCCGCAAAACTGATCACGCAATTGAACGCCGCTGCCGATTCCGGCGCAAACTGCGTGTTTTTGCGCGTGCCAACTTGGCTGCCGATTCAAAAAGGGCTCGCATTATTCGACATGAAAAACGCGTGGGCGTTAGATCAGGTGTTCTTGGAGGCCCAGAAGCGCAAAATGATGGTGCTGCTGGCGCTGGATGAAGGCAAAGAGATGCGCGAAAACTGGAGCAAAAACCCTTACCGGGCGATCTGCTCCAGCCCTGACGATTTCTTTCGAAGTTTGAAAGCGCGCGCCGCATATAAAAAATATCTGCGCTATCTGATTTCTCGAATCGGCGCGTATGACAACCTTTTGGGAATCGAACTGTTTTACGACTATCCGGCGCCGGATTACTGGGTTCAGGAGATGACCAACGAGATTCAAGCCCTGCATACTTATGGCGCGATGATTTCCAGTTCGCCCGGAACCAAAGACGTTTGGACGCAAAAACAGGTGGGGTTCGCGACGGCACAGATCGCACCCGTTGAATCTGCGGTGCAGTCTGCCGCGAGCGTCGCGCGTGAGATCGCTTCGATAAGAAAAGATACCGACAAACCGATTGTTTGTCTGCTTAGCAATCCTTCTCCTTACCGTTCGGGCAGCATTGCCGCGGCGTGGGCATCGCTGATCTGCGGCGGTGCAGGCGCGGCGGCGCCGTTCGAAACAAGCGGCGCTTTCGATCTTGCCGGGATGCTCGCGTTTTCTAAAAAGATATCGTGGCAGAAGGAGCAGCGGACGGTTCAAGACGTGGCGGGAATGGCATCCGGGTTCGCAAAATCGTTTTTGGGCGATTCGGGAGGATGTTTTTTGTTGATAACGGATCAAACCCAGGGCGCCAAAACCGTCGAGCTGAAAGTGCGGCGCGACAAAAAATACCGCTACGAGATTATTGATATCGAAACCGGCAGAGTCGCTGCGCAAGGCGAAGCATCTTCCGAAAAGAAAACCCTCAGCATTCCGGTCCCGGAATTCCGGCTGGGGTTGGCTGGAATCATCAACTGATCACTCTTTGGTGCGCTTTCGCAGCGCTTCCATCAGTTTGTCGGCGCGCAGCGAAAGTCCAAACGCCAAACTGCCCGGAAAACTTCTGTACGAAACAAATGGCTGCACGCTGCGGATCGTCTGCTTCAAAACAAACTCCACATCATAAACCGCTGCGCGGTCAAAATCGTATTTCAACAGAATGGATAACGATGTTGCGGGCAGAATGATGTCGGCGCGTGCGTGAATCGCATGCTCGGAATAAAGCCGATCCATATCGAAATCCGCCGTGCCAAAGTCCGAACCGGCGGCATATCCCGCCGAAAGCTGCAGGTTTTTGCCGCAATCCATTCCAATCTGTCCCATCACGCGCACCCAGCTGTACTGGCTGTCGCCGAACAGCATGGCGGCGTCGGCTCTTGCTCGAATCCACACCGAATCGCCGAAATACAGTTTGCGGCTGAGAAACGAAGGATACAGCTCGAGCCGATTTTGAACATCGCGCGGAATGCGTTCGGTTACATTTCCAAATCGAATCTGCGTGCTGAATGCGCAGCCTGCGATTGTCGTTCCGGTTTCTGCTCCCACAAACCAGTCGCGATCAAGGCGGATCGGGTGACCAGGCCGAGCGCTCGAACCGCCGTTGAGCGATGTGCCGACAAACGTGAGCGCCCGCGGCTTTCCGATGGATTCCAATTCCGCGTGCGAAGAATCTACGTTCACATCGTCCAGATATCCGTTGGTGAACCGCTCGGCATCGGGATTCGTAACGCGCACGGCGGGAAGTTCGTCCTTAACCGGCGGCAGAAGACTAAAAGAGTAATACGAGCTGAAAACCGGCACACGTTTCATCCGTTCGCTGAACGACACCGAAAGGCCGCTCCTGTCTCCCACTTCAAAAATATTATTGAAAGCGATCCGCGGTTCGAAATTCGAACTGAGAGAGATTTTCGGATATAAACCTCCCGTGTCGGTTCTTCCCAACGGTTGTCGAAAGTAGGGAAGAGGGATGCGCGTCTTTCCACCCAGCACAAGCGATGCGCTTTTTGCAGCGAAATATCTGCCGGGATGCACTACGCCCTCTTTGAATTCGAGTTTGAAGTCGGGCGTGTTTTGGTCTCCGAGCCATGCGGAAGCGTCTTTCACAACAATTTTGTCGTTTTCTCTTAGAATCGAATCCGCTTTGACGTTCGCTTCGTGCGCTTTGCCCACGATGTTGAGTCCCGTTGCGTCGCGGAGCCGCCATCCGGAAAGGTTTTCCGAATCTCCTGTAAACTCGATCGTGAGTTGCACGGCATCCGCCGTTCCAACCGGGTCGGAAACATGCACGCCGTTTTGAAAGGTCACGCGTTTGTTCGTTTGATCAAGCTCGGCGCGCTCAGCGCGGATTGTGGTTGGCCCACGCGTCGCCACCACATTTCCAACAAGCGTATAGCCCAACGGATCGCTGTGCCACTGAATCGAATCGGCTTCAACGACAATGGACTGTTCGAACACAATTCTCGGCCGCTGAACTTGAAGCGCAGGGATGTTTTGAGCGATCGCGCGGAACACGCGGGGAATCGCATAGGCGACATCTGCCGAAAACATCCGCCGGATTGTACACTAAGCGAATCTGCCGTACAAAAACCAGCCGATCCAAAGGGCCAGATAGGCGAAAACTCCGAGTCGAGCTGCGAACACCACAAAAATCTCGTCGCGTTTGCGGTAGATCTGAAGCGCCACAAACACCGCTGCGATCGTCAGGCTCTTTACCAGGCAAAAGTGCCAAACACCCATATGAATGATCGGACGCATCAGCGGGTTCAGTTCCTCGATTTTGCCTGCCGAGAACAGCGCGGCGGTGACGATCATATCGAGCAGCGCCACGGCTACAAGCCACAAAACAGGTTTCGGCGGCCTTGCGAGTATCACGCCATCTGTTGATGCAATTTTTGGGCCAATCACTGCGCCGCGCGCCAAACTCTCATCACTTTTCTCAAAGTTTCTTCCGCCTTGTCAAGCGGCCATTGAGTTGCTGCGTCGCTCAACGCTTTGCTCGGTTCGGGATGAATCTCCATAAAAAGCGCATCAATCCCCGCGGCGGCCGCCGCGCAGGCCAAATAAGGAATGCTCTCGCGCGAACCGCCCGTAACATTGCCGCCTGCTCCAGGTTTTTGCGCGCTGTGCGTCGCGTCGAAGCAGACCGGCCAGCCAAACGATCGCATGATCGGCAGCCCGGCCATATCCACGACCAATGCGTTGTAGCCGAACGAACTCCCCCGTTCGGTGAGCACGATTCCCGCGGCGTGCGAGCTCTCGAGTTTGTCCACGATGTTCTTGGCATCCCACGGCGCCAAAAACTGACCTTTTTTCACATTGACCGGCTTGCCCGTTTGTGCGCAGGCTTCCAGCAGGTCGGTCTGCCGGCACAAAAAAGCAGGCACCTGAAGGAGATCAACGGCTTGTGCAGCGGCGGGGCACTGCTCAGGCAGATGCACGTCGGTTGTAACAGGAACATCGAACGCCTCGCGCAGTTTGGAAAGAACCTCCAAGCCCGCCTGCATTCCCGATCCCCTTGGCGACCCCGCCCCGCTGCGATTCGCTTTGTCGAACGACGCTTTGAAAATATACTGAACCGACAAGACCGAACAGATCTGTTGAAGTTTTTCGGCAACAGTTGCGCACAGGTCGTAGCTTTCGGCGAGGCATGGCCCGGCAATGAGGACCGGGTGCCCGCCTCCGATAACAACGTCACGCACCTTGACAATGTTCACTCAGAAGAACTTACCTACTTTTGGGCGGCGATCTGTTCGGCGCTTTGCAGGAACTCCAAAAACTCCTGTTCGTTCAGATAAACCGGCTGCAAAGTTTTGATCACCTGTTCATCGGGGGTCATCACCACATACACGGGGTTGGTGATCGAGTGGGTCAGGCGGTCGCGCAGCGCCAAGTTCTTTCGATCCTGCTCGGTGTTGCGATCGGTGTAAAGTTCAACCAGAACAAACTTCTCAAACTGCTTTTTCACGGAATCGAGCGTGAACACCCCTTCTTCCATCTGTCTGCAGTTGGTGCAGGTTACGCCGGTGAAGTTCAGGAGCATCAAACGCCCCGTGCTTCTCGCGGCGGCTTTGCCCTTCTCGTAATCGTCAATCCACGGCAAAGAATCAGAAGAATGTCTGCCCGGATAAACTGCCGGCGGCACGAACGCAATCAGTTGTTTCGGCGCAGGCGCCGAATTGATCAGCGCAAACGAATAAACGCAGGCCGCAAGCGTCGCAATGCCAAAAAAGATTCGCAACGGACCGACTTTCGAAACCGGTTCGCTTGCCAGCCTCAACCATCCGAGCAGATACATTCCGGCGATGCCGAACACCAGCCCCCAAACCGCCAAAAACACAGGCTTGGTGAGCACACCCCACGAAAGCGCAAGATCAGCGTTTGAAAGAAACTTAAGCGCAAACGCGAGTTCCAAAAAACCCATGTACGCTTTCAATACGTTCATCCACGCGCCCGCCTTCGGCAGCGAGCCGACAAGCGAAGGGAACAGCGCCAATGCGAAAAACGGGATCGCCAGCGCCAGGCTGAACGCGATCATTCCGAACGTTGGATAAAGCACCCCTTCTCCGGCAGCCGCGCCAGCCAAAATCGTCCCGACAAACGGCACCGTGCACGTGAACGACGTGAGCGAAAACGTGAGGCCCATAAACAGCGGCCCCGCAACGCCAGCCGAACCCGTGCTACCTTGCGCCTTCTGAATCACCGATCCGGGAAGCCGAAACTGAATGGCGCCGAATAGGCTCAACGCCAAAACGATAAACAGCCCAGCCAAACCGAGGTTCACCCACGGGTTCGCAGAAAGCGCCTGGAGTCCCGTTGCCCCGAACACCGCCGTGACTAAGAGCCCGACGATCGTAAACGTTGCGATAATTCCGGCGCAATACATCAACGCCCCGGCGAGGTTTTTGGAAACGCCGTCACCCGATCGTTTCGAAAAGAAACTCACCGTAACCGGCACCATCGGAAACACGCACGGAGTCAACAACGCCAGCAGTCCCATCCAAAAAGCGAACAACAGATACGATGCCAAGCCTTGATTCTTAGCGGTTTGCAGCCGCTGAGCAAACTCATCGCCGGCTGTTGCGGCAGCGGCCTTCGTCGGCCGCACGTATCCAGGCGTTTGTGGTACATCCGTGAGCATGGGCGACAACCGGTCGGCACGGGGTTTTCCGGGCGCAACTTTAAATTCGAACGGGATTTTTGTGGTGGTGGGATTTGCGCAGCCGCTTTTGTCGCAGGCTTGCCACCGTGCCGCCGCGGTTCCTGAGATTGTGCCTTTGGCATCTTTCGAGACTTTAACCGGAAGTCCAAAAGTCACTTCGCCCTCGAAATATCCGATCTGGGTTTCGAATCCTTTGTCGAACTTTTCGGAATAAGGCGGCTGCTGCGGATCGCCCGATGGCGAAACGAACGGGTTCTGTTCGAGCGCGATTTCGGTGGCGAGCGGCCCGCCGGTTTGGAAAAGTTTATAAATGTGCCAGCCGGGTTTGATTCTTGCGGTCAAAAGCAGCCGGGCCTGCTCCCCAGCGCGAACGTCGGAGGGCTCGACTCTTGCGCTCCATTGGGCCAGGTCGGCCGTGGTTTGCGCCAGCGATGCCGCTGCGGCGCAAATGGCTGCCAAAATGAACGTTGCAGTTCGAAAAATCTCAGCCCACCTTAATATCTGCGGTCAGAGCGACCGTTTTGGGAGGGTAGCACGATCCGGCGTTGTCGCAGATCTGATAAAACAGCGTGAGACCGATTTTGGTTTGGCCCTTGATGTTTTTCGGAATCGCAATTTTTACAGGAATCTTAATCGTTCCTTCATAAACGTGCAGAACCATGTCGCCGAACGATTGATATTTCTTGTATTCGCCGGGCGGGTAGCTCACGTTAACGATTTTCAGTTTCGAGCCTTTCGGCAACGCTACATTGACCACCGGGCTGCCATCTTTGCCCATCGGCGGCGCATAAGCGTGATGGTTGGCAGGGATTTTTGCGGTGATCGTCGCGGTGATCGTCGAACCGGCCTTCGCGGATTTCGCACTCAACGATACTCGCGCTTCCACATCGGGCGTCGGCGAGAACCCGCGGGCCGCAACGAACGCAGCGCCGAAAACGGCAATCAACAGTCTGTTCATGTTTCCTCCATATTGTACGATGAATCCGGCTCAAACATTCCTATGGCGCAATCTCCACGCTTCTGCCAGTCCGCCCGCTTTCGAACGCCGCATCAATCACGCTCAAAGCGATCCGCACTTCGGTGGGATCCACGGGCAGCGGCGCGCCATCGTTCAGATGCGCGCTGAGTGCGGGATAGAACCGCTCCCAGGCCGAAGCCTCCACAGGAATGCTCATCTGCTGCTCCGAACCGTTCAACATCCCGCGAAGCGTACAGGTTTCCCAGTCGGGCATCAAAACCGCCGCTTTTTCCCCCCGCACAAGCCATCTCGGGCGCGTAAGCCAGCTCACGCATCCCACATCAATCTGCGCCATCACGCCGTTGTCGAACCGGATGGAAACCGTGGTCTGCGTCTCCACGTCAACGTCGTGCCCGCCATAATGAAAATTCGCATAAACCGAAACCGGCCTGGCGGGCAGCATCAACTGCACCAGTTGATCGGTCAGATGCGCGCCCCAATCATAAAGCATTCCGCCGCCTGATTTCTTCACCCCGCGCCAGCCGGCTGGAAACCAATATCCGTTGACGGAAGACTCGATGGAAAACAGGTTTCCGAGCGTGCCGGATTCGATCTGTTTTTTCACCGTCAGATAATCGCCGTCCAGCCGCCGGTTTTGATACACGCTCAAACATTTTCCGGTCTTTTTTGCGGCGGCGATCATCGCATCGCACTCGGCAACGTTCAGGCACATCACTTTTTCGGTAAGAACATGTTTGCCAGCGTTGCTCGCAGCAATGCTCAACGGCGCGTGCGTATCGTGCGGCGTAATCAGAACCACCAACTCGATGTCGGCGGAATCGAGCAGCGCTTCGAACGTGTCGTAAACCACAACGTCGGGCTGTTCGGTTTTCGCCGCATCGCGCCTTGCCGGATCAACGTCAAACACGCCTTTCAACACCAGCCCGTCGGTTTTGCGCACGTTGTCGGCGTGATGCTTTCCCATTGCGAACTGACCGCCGTAGCCCACGAGGCCCACTCCGATAGCCATAAAACGCGCAGTTTACCGGCAACCTTAGTTCGGGCCACAATCGGCGGTGTATGACGTCTCCGCATCCGGTGCTTGCAAAAATCTTCCGCCATGCCGAGCGGTGTTATCCGAACGAGGCCGTGGGAGCCCTGTTTGCCAAAAACGGAACGATCATAGAAGCGGTCGAAGCCGTCAACATTTCCGACAAAGCAAACCGGTTCGAGGTCAACCCCATCGAGGTGCTCCGAATCCAGAAGCAGGCCGATCAAACGGGTTTTGAAATGGTCGGCTGGTATCACAGCCATCCCGACGGCGAGCCGATACCTTCGAAACTCGATGCCGATTGTGCGTTCGAAGGCCAGATCTGCATGATCGTCTCTGTGAAGCAGGGAATCGCAGCAGAATTTCGCTGCTGGAAATTCGAAGGCGGGAATTACAAACAGATTTCTGCGATACTATGATCATGAGCGAAACGCTCGACCATCAGCGGTATGCGCGGCATTTGGCTATCCCCGAAGTCGGAGCCGAAGGTCAGCGAAAACTTTGCCGCTCTTCTGCGCTGCTGATCGGAGCGGGAGGTTTGGGTTCGCCTGCGGGTTTTTACCTTGCTGCCGCAGGCGTGGGAAAGATCGGAATTGTTGATGCCGACGTCGTGGATCGAACCAACCTTCAAAGGCAGATTCTGCATCGCGATGCCGACGTCGGCCGCAAAAAAGTGCAAAGCGCCGCCGAAAGTTTGTCTGCACTCAACCCGACAGTCGAACTAATTCCCCACGACGTCCGGCTTGACAGCAGCAACGCGATTTCAATCCTTTCGCAATACGACATTGTGATTGACGGCAGTGACAACTTTCCAACACGCTATCTGGTGAACGACGCGTGCGTAATGCTGAAAAAGCCGAACGTTCACGGATCGGTTTATCGTTTCGAAGGCCAGGCCAGCCTGTTTTTCCCTCCGTCGGGGCCTTGCTACCGATGCCTTTATCCGCAGCCGCCGCCGCCCGAGGCCGCGCCAAACTGCGCCGAAGCCGGCGTGCTCGGCGTTCTGCCGGGGATTGTGGGATGCATTCAGGCCGTCGAAGCCATCAAGTTTCTGCTTGGAATCGGCGAAACCCTCGTCGGAAGACTTCTGCAGATAGACAGTCTCGAAATGAAGTTCCGGCAGTTTAGAATTTCGCGCGATCCGAACTGCCCTGTGTGCGGCGATGCGCCTTCCATCACGAAACTGATAGACTATGAACAGTTTTGCGCGGCGGCGCGCACCACAAACGAACAGCAGATGGAAGTCCCCCAGATGAATGTCACAACCTTGAACCAGAAACTGCATTCTGGCGAACGGTTCGTTCTGCTGGATGTCCGCGAGCCGTTCGAACTGGAAATCTCCAGACTCGATCCGTGCGTGCACATCCCGATGTCTCAAGTGGCAAAACGGATGAATGACCTTGACAAAGAAGCCGAAATTGCGGTGATCTGCAGAACGGGCCGCAGAAGCAACGAAATCGCTGCGCTGCTCATCAAAAACGGTTTCAAATCCGTCTCGAATGTTGCGGGAGGAATCAACGCTTTCGCCGAGCGGATTGACCCGACTCTTCGCACGTACTGAAGGCAGGGAAAGTAACCTGCGGCGGCTGCGTGCGTCAAAGTATCGAACGAACGTATCGGAGGTTTTGTATGGTAGGCACAACCCTTGCTGCCGCGATTCTAACCGCGGGCGCACCCAAATCGGTTGAAATCACGATCTATAACGCCAATTTCGGCCTGGTAAAAGAGGTTCGAGAAGTCAACCTTTCTCAGGGCCGGCAGGAACTCCGCGTGGAAGACGTGCCGTCTTCGATAGACCCAACCAGCGTTGGAATCAGGAGCCTGACAAAAAATCTGCCGATTGATATGCTCGAGCAGAACTACCAATATGACCTTCTTTCGCCCGAAAGCATTTTGGCGAAATCCGTGGGCAAGCGCGTGCGGTTCCGCCAGCAGTTGCAAAACGGCCAACAGATCGTAACGGAAGGCGTGCTGATGAGCCTCGGAAACATCGTGATTAAAACCGACGATGGACGAATCGTTTTGAATCCTTCGGGCACCATCGAAGTGATGGAGATTCCTGAAGGCCTCATCAGCAAGCCCACTCTGATGTGGGATTTGGCCGCCGAAAAAGCTGGCCAGCGCGACCTGGAAATCGCGTATCTTACGAACAACATCGGCTGGTCGGCAGATTATGTGCTCACGCTGAATGCCGACGACACAAAAGCCGATCTGAACGGTTGGGTAACGATCAACAATCGGTGCGGAGCAACCTGGAAAGATGCCACATTGAAACTGATTGCGGGCGATGTCCGCCGTCTGCGCGAAATGCAGTTCAACGCCCCAGCGGGCCGTGGAGGCGGAGGCATTCGCGCTGCCGATGCTGGCTTCGCCGAGCAGCAGCTTTTCGAATACCACTTGTACACGTTGGGCAGGCCCGCAACCGTTCGCAACAACGAAACCAAACAGATCGCGCTGCTCAGCGCCTCGGATGTTGATGTTCAAAAAGACCTGGTTTTTGAAGGGCAGAAAAGTTACTGGTACGCCTATGGCGCAAACTTCCGGCCCGGCGAAGGGTATGCGACCGATGCGAATTCGAAGGTGAACATCATTGTGAAAGTCACCAACAGCGATAAAAACAAACTGGGCTTGCCGCTTCCAAAAGGGCGGGTGCGTGTGTACAAACGCGACGCTTCCGGCCAGGTTCAAATGGTTGGAGAAGATCAGATAGATCACACTCCGCGCGAAGAGACGATCAAACTGTACATCGGCGACGCGTTCGACATCGTGGGTGAACGAAAGCGCACCGAATTCAAAATCATCGCAACCAACGTCGTGCGCGAAACGTTCGAAATCAAACTGCGAAACCGCAAAAAAACGCCCGAAACCGTGCGCGTAGTGGAACATGCTTGGGCGGAATATCAGATTCTCAACGAAAGCCAAAAAAGCAGAAAGATTGACTCGAACACGTTTGAATATCTTGTGAGGCTGGAGCCCGACAAAGAGCAGGTCGTAACCTACACCGTGGAAACCCGCTGGTAGCGCAATGATCTGTTTTTCCGGAATCGGGCTGGCCTTGGCTTCGGCGCCGAAAGCCGTTGAAGTTACGATCTATAACAACGATTTCGGCCTGGTGAAAGAAGTGCGGAGCGTTCGGCTTGCTTCAGGCAGGCAGCAGATTCGCATCGAAGACGTGCCATCGGCGATTGACCCATCGAGCGTGGGCATCAAAAGCCTCACCGTTTCGATGCCGATCCAAATGTTGGAGCAGAACTACCAATACGACCTGATTTCGCCGGAAAAGATTTTGGAAAAGTCCATCGGAAAGCGCGTGAAATTCACACAGATATTGAATAACGGCCAAGCGGCGGTGATTGAAGGTGAACTCCTGGCGGCAGGGAACATCGTAGTGAAAACCGACGACGGAAAAATCGTTCTAAACCCACCGGGAACGATCGAGGTGTTGGAAATGCCCGAAGGACTCATCAGCAAACCGACCCTGATGTGGGAACTTGAAACGCAGAACGAAGGCGCGTGCGACCTGGAGCTGGCATATTTGACAAATGCGATCACTTGGTCGGCAGATTATGTGCTCACTTTGAATGCGGCGGACACGAGCGCCGATCTCAACGGCTGGGTTACGATCAACAACCGATGCGGCGCGGCGTTCAACGACGCAGTGTTGAAACTTGTGGCCGGCGACGTTCATCGCGTTGAAAGCCCCGGCCCGCCCCCGGCGGAATCGGGAGCGCTGAAAGACAAAATGGACGAGAAGAAACTCGGCTTTGCCGAACAGCAGCTTTTCGAATACCACCTTTACACGCTTCAACGTCCTGCCACAATCAGAAACAACGAGATCAAGCAGATTGCGCTCCTTTCGGCCAGCGGCGTGAGCGTAAAAAAACAGTTGATCTTCGAAGGACAAGGTGGATTGTGGCGGTCGTACGGAGCGGGCTTCCGCCCCGGCGAAGGATACGCCACCGATCCTAACTCAAAGGTCAACGTGGTTGTCGAACTGCAAAACTCCGAAAAGAACAAACTTGGAATGCCCCTTCCGAAAGGCCGAATTCGCGTTTACAAACGCGACGGATCGGGGCAGGTGCAAATGATCGGTGAAGACGAGATTGACCACACCCCGCGCGAAGAAAAAATCAGACTTTATGTTGGAGACGCTTTCGATATCGTGGGTCAGCGCAAGCGCACCGCATTCCGCAAAATCTCGTCGAGAACGGTTTCCGAAACGTTCGAAATTTCGTTGCGGAATCGAAAGAACACAGCCGAAACCGTTCGCATCGTCGAGCACGGCTGGTCGGAATGGACAGTGCTGAACGCTTCTCAGCCTTGGAAAAAAACCGATTCAAACACGTTTGAGTTTACACAAACCTTGAAGCCGGGCGAGCAAAAAACGTTGACTTACACCATCCAAACGCGGTGGTAATCAGATGTCGTGCACGGGAAATGCGGCCGTCAGGCTGCGCACCTTCGCATGAATCTTCTCCAACGCCGGCTCATCGTCTTTGCATCGCAGCGTCTCGGCGATCAACGCCGCGATCTGCCGCATCTCATCCTGTTTCATCCCCCGCGTCGTAACGGCAGGAGTGCCGATTCGCAAGCCGCTGGTTACAAACGGTTTTTCGGGATCATACGGAATAGTGTTCTTGTTGGTGGTGATTCCCACACGATCCAACAGTTTTTCTGCGGCCTTTCCCGTCATCGAAAACGGCCGAAGATCCACCAACACCAGATGCGAATCGGTGCCGCCGCTTACGCAACGAAAACCTTCACTCGTCAGCGCTTCGGCCATTGCGTCGGCGTTGCTCCGAACCTGTTTGGCGTAGTTTTTGAACGAGGGCTGCGACGCCTCGTGAAAACAGACCGCTTTCGCGGCCACTTGATGCATCAGCGGGCCGCCCTGAATTCCCGGAAACACCGTCTTGTCAATTTTCGCTCCCAACTCTTCGTCGTTTGAAAGAATCATTCCGCCTCGCGGGCCGCGCAACGTTTTGTGCGTGGTGCTTGTTACCACATGGCAGTGCGGAACGGGGTTCGGATATTCGTCCGCAGCGATGAGACCCGCGGGATGCGCCATATCGCACATCAAAACGGCTCCAACCGCGTCGGCAATCTGCCGAAACCGCGCGAACTCAATTCTCCTGGGATACGAAGTTGCGCCGCACACGATCAACTTCGGTTTGTGCCGTTCGGCGAGTTCCGCCACGGCGTCATAATCAATCAGTTCGTTGTCTTCTCTCACGCCATAAGGAACGATGGTGTACATCATTCCCGTAAAGTTCACGGGGCTTCCGTGCGTCAAATGCCCACCGTGCGAAAGATTCATCGCCATCATCGTGTCGCCGGGCTTCAAAATGGTGAAATAAACTCCCATGTTGGCTTGCGCTCCGCTGTGCGGCTGCACGTTTGCCCATGCCGCTCCGTAAAGTTGTTTCACGCGCCCAATCGCCAGCGTCTCCACTTCGTCATAAAACTCGCAGCCGCCGTAATATCGCCTGCCTGGATAACCCTCGGCATATTTGTCGGTCATCACGCTGCCAACAACCTCGCGTATCGCACGGCTCGTGATGTTCTCGCTCGCAATCAGTTCCAAGTTCTGCTCCTGCCGGGTCTGTTCTTTGCGCAGGATGTGGGCGACCTCCGGGTCAACCTGCGCCAAATTGTGCGTCCGCTGGGCTCGAATCTCGGGATCGGCGATGTTCAGTGGCATAGATTGAAGATTATAATCAGAACATGATCGGTCCGTGTCCCGCGGCGCTGGCGGCGTCCAAACTTCCGGCCGTAAAGTGGAAAACGCGAACCGATCTGATCCGCCTGCTCATCTGGGCAAAAGAGCAGATCGAAGCCAAGCCCGCTCGGCGCCAGTCTCTTTCGGCGTTGGCGGCACGCGCGGGGCTTTCTCGGTTCCATTTTCACCGGCTTTTTCGGCAGGCGTTCGGGTGCACCCCGACGCAATGCCGGCACCAAGCCAGGATCGAACGCGCCAAGACGCTGGTGCGCTCGTCTGCCTGTTCGCTTTCTGAGGCAGCGCTCGAGGTGGGGTTCGAGTCGCTCAGCGCATTCAGCCGTGCGTTCCGCCGCGAAACCGGTCTTTCGCCGTCGCAATTTCGCAACATCGGCAAAGCAAGTTACCGTCGGCGCTGATAAACTTGAACGTCATGGCAGTCAACGGTTTTTGTCACATCGAGTTTTTGTCTACCGATCTCAACAGGTCGCTGCAGTTTTTCACCGCGGTTTTTGATTGGACGTTTTCAACATTCTCCGACGGGATGATCACGTTCGGGGATGGAGAAAAGCATCTGGGCGGAATCCAACTCTCCAAACCGTTCCAAACCGGCGAGTCACCGTCCGTATGGGTGAGAGTCGAATCCATCGAGGCGGTTCTCGAAAAGGCCAACGCGGCGGGTGGAACGCTGCTGCGCGGAAAGACCGAACTCCCGCACGTCGGATGGAGCGCGCAGATTTCCGATCCCGATGGCAACCCGATCGGACTTGTGGAGTTCGCGAACCGCTAACCGCCGGGCGAACGCTGAATGATTCCGTTCGCAACCACCGCGAATCCTTGTGCGGCGCCGTTGTTCAACGCGGTCTCTTTCACCCGAATGCGCCAAACGCCCGTTTGAGGCGCATTGAGCAAAACCATTTCGGTCGAGTTGCGCAAGTCGGCCTGGCCGCCCGGGGCCGACTGCCCGTTCGCAAAAACGTTTCCAAGGTACGTCGTCCCATCGGGTGCTACAACTTCCAAATCAAGATTGTTCACCACCGGATCGCTCGCAAACGCCGCGCCCGGATAATCAGTGAACGTCATCGTAATTTTCAGCGGCTGCGAAGAATCCAGAACGTTGATCGAGAAAACACGCTCCTGCCCCAAGGTCATTCCGTTAGCGTTGCGCACCACCCACGGAATCGTGCGCCGATTCTCATCTGCAAACCATAACACGTTGTCCAGCAGCATCCGTCCCCACCCTTCGCGGTTGCTTGGATATCCGTTGATTCCGGTCATATCAACCGTCCCGTTCAACACCATCGCCCGCACAAGCGCGCCCGTAATCGGAGCGATGTACGACGGCCCGCGCGGCGTCCCATCCAGCGCATATCCATCCCGCAGCCACTGCCGGCACAAAACCGCGCCGCCGGTAACCGCCGGGCAAGCCATCGAAGTCCCCGACATCGCATACCACTGATCCGTCGTTCCGGTCTTTGCCGACCAGATGTTGATCCCCGGCGCGAAGATTTCCGGCTTCCGCCTGCCGTCAGCCGTCGGGCCCGTTCCTCCCGATCCGATGAAATCTTGATTGGGCGCCTGCTGCGACGCTCCCACCGCGAGGCAGCTCTTCGCGTTTTCGGGCGTGGTGCAAACCGAACCGTTCGACACGGCGAATGCTACCATCGCGTCTTCGTAATCCCAAGAAAACTGATCAATCTGTTGGCACCAGCTTGTGTATTGCCGGGTGCTGTCATCGCCCCAAGAATTCGAGTTGTCCCGCGCTCCCGCCTGATATGCGGTAACGAATTTAGAATAAAGATTACCGCTGCTCACATCGCTAAGGTTGGTAAACGCAACCCGCGCCTTATACGCCATTCCGTTGCGATAGGTGGAGCCGTCAATCGGCTGATGATCTCCAACCAAAGTGCCCGCGGTGTGCGTCCCATGATAATCTCCGCCGCTTTGTCCGCTGTTGCTGTTATACATCACCACTTTTCGGTGGTTAGGCCCCGCGGTGTTGTTCGTATCGTCGCGAAAGTCGTTGTGGCCCATGTACATCTTTGTATCAATCAAACCCGCGATCAGGTTCTGGCCCATCAAACCGCGGTTCCAAATTGCCGTGTTGCCCTGCTGATTGGTTTGAATCACCCAGCACGTTGTGTCGTTTCGCAATGTCGGTTCCGAAGCCTCTTCGATGAAAGCAACCGCATCCTGCCGAGCCAGTGCAACGATTTCGTTTTCGTTCGCCCTAAGCGATATCAGATATCTCGGCCCGCAGCGATCAACGCTCAAAACCTGGCCCGACGTTCTAACGGCGGTCGGCATTTCTCCATCGTGCAGCGTCACCACCAGATCATAAATCCCGATCCGCGAAAGCAGCGTCCTTACGAGCGAATCAAACCTGCGCTTGCCGATCTCGGGATCAATCTTATAGGCGGGAAGAAACTCACCCACATACCTCATACGCGGCCAAGCCGCAAGCCGCGCCGCCAGCGCATCATCAGCCTTAAACACATAGGCGTTGTGCGGAACATATTCCAACTGCGCCGCACCTGCCGCAGAAAGAAACCGCCGATCTGCTGTCGTGGGAACGCTTCTCAACTGCACCAATATATGCCGCGCCCCCTGCTCCGATAGCGTCACCTCGGGCCGAGCCCGCATCCCCGACGAAACCGGGTCGAACTCCTGGACTTTTAAACAAACGGTCTGCCCAAACGACGCGGCAGCCAGCAACACGAAAACGACAGCGGCAGTAACTCGAATCAACACCACACCTCCGAGGGGTTCGCTCCCCCGTAAACAGAACGGCTGCATTCCCGGTTTGGTTCGCCCCGCAAAGCGTATACTCACAGCCAGGAATGATCGCCGAACGCTGCCTCACCCCAGAACTCATCCCGATCTTCGAAAAACTGTCCGCCGGCGAACGGTTGTCGTTCGATGACGGCCTCACTCTGTATCGAACTCCTAACCTTACCGGCGTGGGGTTCCTGGCGAACATCGTCCGCGAACGGAAGCACGGCGCTCGAACCTACTGGGTGCGCAATCAGCACATCAACTACACCAACATCTGCAACAAGTTCTGCAAGTTCTGCTCTTTCTATGCCAAAAAGGGCGGGCCCGATCCTTATGAGATGTCCCTCGATGAAGTGCGCGCAGCGGTAAGAAAATACAAGTCGTTCCCGATCTCAGAAATCCATTCGGTGGGAGGCATCAATCCAAGACTCCCTTATACGTACTACCTCGATTTCATCCGAACCATCAAAGACGAACGTCCTGGAATCCACGTCAAGGCGTTCACCGCAGTAGAAATCGTCGAAATCGCCCGCGTAGGCAACACGACGATCGAACACACCCTTCGCGATCTCAAAGACGCCGGACTCGACGCCCTCCCCGGCGGCGGAATCGAAATCCTTTCCGACCGGGTTCATACCGAACTGTTTGGAAAAAAACTCGACGGCGAAGAGTGGAAACAGGTCGCAAGAACCGCCGCTAAAGTCGGTTTCACGCAGTACGCAACCATGCTCTATGGTCACATCGAAACCGACGAAGAGCGCGTAGATCACCTGATTCAACTCCGCGAACTTCAAGATGAAACCGGGCATTTTTTGTGCATGACCCCGCTCAGTTTTCACCCAGAAAAAACCGAACTCGAACATCTGCCGCACCCCACAGGAGACGACGATTTGAGAAACATCGCCGTCTCGCGCCTGATGCTCGATAACTTCGACCACATCAAAAGTTTCTGGATCATGAACACTCCGGCCGTCACCCAGATCGCGCTATGGTATGGCGCCGACGATGCCGACGGCACCGTGTTCGAATATGAGATCACCTACGAAGACGGTGCTTATGGCAAAAAACAGCAGGCGCTCACCCCCGCCGACATGGTCAGGATGATTCGAGAAGCCGGCCGCGAGCCGATCGAAAGAGATTCGCACTACAACGCCATCGTGCGCGAACCCCAAGATGAACCCGCCCCGCGCAAACTCACTCCCATTTCGGTCGGTACACTAAGCCGATGAAACGCCTGCCTGCGCTTTTGCTTTTGGCCCTTGCCGCCAACGCGTTTTGCCAAATCGGCAACGATTCCGCAATCACTCCCGACCGCTTGCGCGCCCACCTGGAATTCGTCGCAAACGACCTGCTCGAAGGAAGAGACACGCCTTCAAGAGGGTTGGATATCGCTTGCACCTATGTCGCAACCCAACTCAAACTTTGGGGCGTAAAGCCCGCCGGCGATAACGGCGGCTATTTTCAAGTTCTGCGCTATGCGAAACGATCGCTCGATTCCAGCAAAACAAGTTTCAGCATCAACGGCGCCGCCAAAACATGGGCGAAAGATTTCGCACCGCTCGCCAATCCGGGTTCGGCCGTAAACGCGAATCTCGTGTTCGTAGGTCACGGATGGAAAATCCCCGCAATGAACATTGACCCGTATGCAAGCGCCAACGTCAAAGGCAAACTCATGGTGGTTCTGTCTGGAACTCCCGCGGGCTTCGACTTCCGCGACCGCCGAGGAGAAAAAGGCAAAGGAGCGATTTCGCCCCAAGATGCTGCCGCAGAATACGGCGCCGTCGGAATTTTGCAAATCCCAAACTCCAGCACGCTCGAAGCGTTCGACTCTTACGCCGCAAGGTTCACGCAGCCAGGCCGAGCGCAGCTCCTTACTCCAAGCGATTCACAAATCGTCCCGACCATCACCCTTTCTAAAGATGTCGTGCTGCAGCTTTTCGATGGCGAACAGACTTCAGGAGACGACCTGCTGAAGGCCGCCGACGATCGCACCGAACCTAACAGTTTTGCGCTTTCGGGTTCGAAGCAAGTCAGTTTCACCGTCGTTGCGAACACCGAGGAATCTCACGCGTTCAACGTCGTCGGCATCGTGGAAGGATCCGATCCTTCGCTCAAAACCGAATACGTTGCGATGGGAGCGCACATAGATCATTTGGGAATGGGAGGAAACGGCCCCGACACGATTTTCAACGGCGCCGATGACGACGGTTCAGGAACTGTCAGCGTGTTGGAAATCGCTCACGCTTTCGCTTCTGGTCCCAAGCCAAAACGTTCGCTTCTCTTCGTTTGGCATTGCGGCGAAGAAAAAGGGCTCGTCGGCTCTTCCTATTTTACCGATCATCCAACCGTGCCGCTCGAGCGCATCGTCGCTCAACTCAACATTGATATGATCGGCCGTTCACGAAAATCCGGCGACACCAATCCCGCCAACAAAATGCTCACCGACTCCAACTCCATCTACGTTGTAGGATCGAAGCGCATCAGCACCGAACTCGGTGAGATCAACGAATCTGTCAACGCAAAACTCAACAAACTTCGATTTGATTATCATTACGACGAACCGAACGACCCCGAAAACATCTACATGCGCAGCGATCATTACAACTACGCCAAGCACGGAATCCCGATCGCGTTCTTTTTCGACGGGGTGCATGAAGATTATCACCGGCCAAGCGACGAAGTCTCAAAAATAGACTTCGTGAAAATGTCCAAGGTCGCGCAAACCGTTTACGCCACCGCGTTCACGGTGGCCAACCTCGATCATCGCCTGAAAATTGATCACCCCGGCGGATGATGTTGCCAAAAAGGTAGCAGTTTGTCTACATATCCGGTAAACTCCCGGCTCGATGTCTCACGACAAGATTCGGGTAATCGGCGCCCGCGAAAACAATCTAAAAAACCTTACGCTCGAAATACCACGAGACAAACTCGTGGTGATCACGGGCCTAAGCGGCTCCGGCAAATCATCCCTTGCGTTTGACACGATCTACGCCGAGGGCCAGCGGCGTTACGTCGAATCGCTTTCGGCCTACGCCCGCCAGTTTTTGGGGCAGATGGACAAACCCGAAGTTGATCACATCGAGGGTCTGTCTCCTGCCGTCAGCATAGATCAAAAATCCGCGCCGCGCAATCCCCGATCCACAGTGGGAACCGTAACCGAAATCTACGATTACATGCGCATTCTTTTTTCGCGCGCGGGAATTCCGCACTGCCCCAATTGCGGCAAACCGATTCAGCGCCAAACCGTCGAGCAGATTGTTGATGCCGCGATGTCCTACGGTGAAGGGGCAAAACTGAACATCCTCGCGCCGATGATCCGTGGTCGGAAAGGCGAATACAAATCCGTGATCTCCGATATTCAAAAGATGGGATTCGTGCGCGTGCGCGTAGACGGCACCATGTACGAAGTTACCGATGATATTCCGATGGATCGCTACAAGCAGCACACCATCGAACTGGTCGTGGATCGCATCGTCATCAAAAGCGATATTCAGCAGCGCGTATCCGAATCCATCGAAACCGCCCTGAAACTCGGAAACGGACTCGTAACCATCAGCCAAGTCAACGGAGAAGAACGGCTTTTCAGCGAGCAGTTCTCCTGCCCGGATTGCGGCGTGTCGCTCGGCGACATCGAACCCCGAATGTTCTCGTTCAACTCTCCCTATGGCGCATGCGAAGAGTGCAACGGCTTGGGAACAAAAACCGAATTCGATCCCGATCTTTTGGTCCCCGACGAACAATTGCCCGTCGCAGGCGGCGCCATCGCGCCGTTCGTTCACAAAAACGGCGAACTGAAAGAGTGGTGGCCCGAGGTTCTTGCGGGGCTCGGCAAGCTTGTCAAGTTCGATCCAAATGCGCCGTTCGAAAGCCTCACGCCCAAGCAGCGCGATATCGTTTTTTACGGCTTAGATGAACCCGTTACCGTCGAAGTGCGCTATGGCAGCGGCAAAACCCGCAAATTCTCGACGCGATGGGACGGCGTCATCAACGTCCTCAAGAAGAAATTCGAATCCACAGAAAGCGATTGGGTGAAGCAAGACCTGGAACAGTATATGTCCACGCGCGCCTGTCCAAAATGCAAAGGAGCGCGCCTGAAAAAAGCGTCGCTCTCGGTTACATTGGCATCCCACACCATCTCGCAGCTCACCGACATGTCGGTCGAAAACTGTCTGCGATTTTTCGATAATCTGCTGCCGCAACTTTCCAAGCGCCAACGCATCATCGGCGAACGGGCCATCAAAGAGATTTCCGAACGGCTGAGGTTTTTGTACGACGTCGGCCTCGGTTATCTCACACTCAGCCGCTCCGCCAGAACTTTAGCGGGCGGCGAAGCGCAGCGCATCAGGCTCGCCACACAAATCGGTTCGGGGCTCATGGGCGTGCTTTACATTCTCGACGAGCCCAGCATCGGGTTGCACCAGCGCGACAACGACCGCCTGCTCGCAACCCTCAAAAAACTGCGCGATTTGGGAAACACCGTCATCGTAGTCGAACACGATGAAGACACGATGCGAAATGCCGATTGGATCGTTGATCTTGGTCCCGGAGCAGGCGAAGCCGGCGGATATATCGTCGCCCAGGGCCCGCTCGATCAGATTCTCAAATCCGAAACTCTCACCGCAAAATATCTGAACGGCGAACGCACAATCCCTATTCCAAAAACGCGAAGGCAGGAACAAAACGGCGCAATCAAACTCCGAAAAGCAAAAGGCAACAATCTCAAAAGCATCACGGTCGAATTTCCTCTTGGAACTTTTATCTGCGTTACCGGTGTTTCCGGCTCGGGCAAATCCACATTGATCCAAGAAACGCTCTTTCCCAGGCTGATGTACGAAGTGGCAGGCACACGCGCAGGATGGGCTCCGCACGAAGGCATCTCCGGAGTGCATCGCATAGATAAAGTCGTGGACATTGACCAGTCGCCCATCGGGCGCACACCGCGCAGCAATCCCGCAACCTATGTGGGCGTGTTCGACATGATCCGCGAACTGTTTTCAATGACGCCCGATGCCAAAATGCGCGGCTACAAACCGGGAAGATTCTCCTTTAACACCAAAGGAGGACGCTGCGAAGCGTGCGACGGCGACGGAATCATCAAAATCGAAATGGTGTTTCTGCCCGATGTTTATGTGCCGTGCGAAATCTGCCGAGGAAAACGGTACAACCGCGAAACGCTCGAAGTCAAGTACAAAGGCAAAAGCATCTCAGACGTGTTGGAAATGACCGTAAGCGAAGCAGCCGAGTTTTTCGAACCCATCCCCAAAATCCATCGCAAACTCGCAACGCTCGAAGATGTGGGCTTGGGATACATCAAACTCGGACAGTCCGCAACGACCCTCTCCGGCGGAGAAGCCCAGCGCGTCAAACTGTCCACCGAACTCAGCAAACGCTCTACCGGAAGCACGTTCTACATTCTCGATGAACCCACTTCAGGATTGCATTTCGAAGACATCCGCAAACTTTTAGAAGTGCTGCACCGCCTCGTGGATCAAGGCAACACCGTTGTTGTGATCGAACACAATTTAGACGTCATCAAAACCGCCGATTGGATCATTGATCTCGGCCCCGAAGGCGGCGACGCGGGCGGACACCTGGTGGCATTCGGCACTCCCGAAACCGTCGCGGCAAACCCGAAAAGCCACACCGGAGCCTATCTCAAACGCATCCTCGGGTCTCCTTCAAAAAAGAAAGCCGCCGTGGCTGCCGCAAGGTAACCTTTCTCCGTGCAGATCGTTTATGGCGCCGCAAACCTTGTTGAACGGCTCCCGAATTCTGTGGTTACAATCGGCGTTTTCGATGGCGTGCATCTTGGCCATCGGCGCCTGATTCAAACCGCCATTCAGCACGCACGCTCGGCCGGTCAACCGTGCGTGGTGGTAACGTTCGATAGGCACCCAGCATCCATCGTAAGGCCCGAAAGCGTGCCGCCCACGCTCACACCGCTCCATCAAAAACTTGCGAAATTCGAAAGCCTCGGCGTTGATATCGCGTTCGTGCTGCAGTTCGATTCCCACCTCGCGTCGCTCACCGCAGAACAGTTTTTCGAGTGCGTCATTCTACGTTCGCTCAACGCGGCACTCGTGGTAGTCGGCCACGATTTTCGTTTTGGAAAAGATCGCACAGGCGATCCGAAGTTTTTGGAAGACCGGATCGCAACCGTAACCATGCCTCCGTTCGAACTCCAAGGCGCTCGCGTTTCTTCAAGCGAAGTCCGCACGGCGGTTTCGCAGGGCGATGTGCACTCTGCCCATCAGCTTCTTGCTGCCCCCTACGCAATCGCAGGAGTGGTCGTTCCCGGCGAAAAAATCGGACGAACGCTCGGCGTGCCGACCGCAAATCTGCGCCTGATCGAAGATCAACTCATTCCGGCCCACGGCATCTACGCAGGCATCGCTCACGTCGGGCCGCAAACCTATCCTTGCGCGATCTCCATCGGTGACCGCCCGTCGCTCGAATCCGGCGGGTTTGCCATCGAAGCGCACCTGCTCGATTATGCCGGCGGGGAACTTTATGGCCGAACAATCGTGTTGGACTTCCACGAAAGAATCCGCGGCCAATCAAAATTCGAAACCCTAAACGCGCTCGAAGCGCAAATGAAAAGCGACATTCAACGCACGCGCGCGCTCATCAATTCGCAGCATGAATAAACTCTCAACTTCAACCAAGATTTTCGGCCTCGTGCTCGTCGCGCTCCTCATCGTGCTCGCCGTGAACGTCATCTCCATCCTTTCCGCTCCAAGCGATCAGCAGCAGATTAAATCGGCAATCGAAAACATGCGCCAGGCAACGCTCGAAAACCGTCCGGGTGGAGTCCTCGAATATCTCTCCAACGAATTCCAGACGCCGTTTATGCCCGATTCCAGCGCCAACCCGCTCTCGGCCGTTAAAAACTTCATTCAACAGGTCAAAACTTCACGGCTCGAAATCAGCGACATTCAAACCAACGTCGAAAACGGATTCGCTTCATCCACCTGCCAGGTTGATGCCGATCTGGAGTTCTTGGGAATGCGTTATCGCATGCGCGGCCCGATCACCATCGAGTTCCGCAAAGAAACCTCCAAACGTCTGTTCATCTTGCCCGAAAAAAAATGGCGGGTTGTGCGCGTCTATCCGAAAAGCGTTTCCGATTTCACCTTCGGCCCCGCGGGCTAACTGAATTTGTATCCGATGCCCCGCACCGTGATGATCCGATCCGACTCCTGCCCATCGGTTCCCAACTGCTTTCGCAGCCAGCTCACATGAACATCCACCGTGCGCGGAGTTACGAAAGCCTCAGGCCCCCACACGCGATCCAGAAGCGCATCCCTTGAAAACACTTTGCCAGGGTTCGATGCGAAAAAATACAGCAGCGCGAACTCTTTCGGTTTCAACTCCAACCTCCTCCCGCCCACAAACGCTTCGTGCCCAACAGGATCAACCACCAGATCGCCCGATTCGATTTTCGGCTTTTCCGATTCGCCCTTCGTCCTTCGCAAAATCGCCCGAACGCGCGCCGAAAGTTCCTGCAAATTGAAAGGCTTCGTCAAATAGTCGTCGCCGCCGACTTCAAATCCTCGAATCCTGTCGTGCTCGCTCGCCCGCGCCGAAAGAAACAGAATCGGCGCCTTGCTCTCCGAACGAATCAGTTGCGAAAGTTCAAACCCGCTCCTTCCAGGCAGCATCACATCCAGCACCACCAAATCGGGACGATGAATGCGGAACTGCTTGATCGCTTCCTCGGCGGTCTTGCTCGCAAAAACGGAATAGCCGTCGCGCGTCAGCCTTCCGCAAACCGTTTCAAGCAGGTCAGGCTCGTCGTCAACAACCAGCACCGTCATCAATCTTATCCCGCGATGATCTCGACGTTGGCGCGTGGAACGGTTACCGCCGAACCATCTTCCAGTTTCGCTTCCAAAACGCGAACCTCGGCGCCCGACTCGACGGTCCGCAGCTCCGGCGGAAGCCCGGTAACCACGCCAAGCCTCCCAAAATAAGGCTCCCGGATCACCCGTATCGGAGTGCCGATTTCCAGCGTCCCCGAAAACGACGATGTGGGCTGCGCCGCCTGCGCGCTGTCGCTCGGAACGATCAGCTCCGGACGAATCACTCCCGCGCGGATTTGAGTCGCTCCGTTCATGCTCGCCATCCTGCCTTCCAACGATTTCAGCAGGTCGAACGTCCGCCGCGCCATCGAAAGCCTTCCAAACCCTTCCGTGGCGATAATCGAAAGCGGCACCTGCTCCTGGCCCGTAATCGCCACCCCGATGTCATAACCCAAAAACCCTGTAATCACATCGTCTCGAACCGCACCGGCGACAAGCCCGGTCACTCCTGCGCGCTCCGCCGCTCGAATCGCATCCAGAGTAATCCCGCTGCCGCCGATCAAAATCGCGCCCTGGTCATCCGATCGCACCTGGCCGGCATCCAGCGTTTCATCCGGCGATCCCACGGCCACTCGAATCTTCCCCTGCCTCTCGCCCCCCACGCCGAAAATTCCCTGAATCAGCGCGCCGCGCGCTTCGATCACCGCTCCTTCGTCCCCAAACACGTCCACCACGATCCCGCGCAGATACGCCTTGATCTCCACCGGAATCGGAGCCTCGCGGATCAGCATATTCCCCGTCAGTTCGGAAAGGCTCTCAAACGTGCCCTCATATTCCGAGGTAACGCTGTTCTTAAACATCCCGAACAGCCCTTTCGATTCAGCCAAGAGGTCGCCGATCGCGATCGCGTCCCCAACCTTAAACCGCAGATATTTCGCGGTCTCTTTCGGGTCAATCCCAAGCCTCTCCGCAACCCGCACGGTCTGCAAAAGACCGGGAAGTTGGGTCCTGGCGACAGTGGTCTCCGGCCCGACCCGGTCGCCCACCTTCACCAACACTTCGCCCTTCAGCGGAAGCCGCCGAAGTTTGCGCACAATCGAATCGCTGCTGACAGTCAGTCCTGGAGTGTATGCCGTTCCCAATGTGCGCTCATTTTAGCATTCGATAGTGCCGCCCCCGGCTTCTTCCCCAAATAGAAAACAAAACCATAACATTTCATCCACGCATTTGTTCGCGCGCATTTTCCCGTGATTTCCGCCGCGCGAACCGCCTGCCGGCAACTTTGCAAGCCTCCAAAAGCGCCTCTCAACGGAAAAAACGGTTGGTTAGCGTGTGTTGGTCTCACCCGCCAACGCCGCACGACCAGAAGGGTCGCATCTTAGTGATGCGTGCCCTGCCACCCCTCGGGGCCGGACTTGCCCACCGGCCCCCCTCGTTCCGTCCCTCCATCAGCCAGGCTGTTCTCGTTCGCCTCGCGAAACATTTCGGCATATCGGCTCGATGCGAACGTAAACAGATACACAGGGCCGCGCCACCAAACAACGCGCATCGCATCGCCCCGTTTCGCTCGGCCGCACACCGAGCACGGATTGGATCGAATCATTGCCAAGACCCGCAGCCCGATCAAACCGGTCAGAATCGCTCCCGGCACATAACCCAGCACCCCGAAACCCGCAATGAACGGGATTCCAAATCCCCAAATCGCCGCATTCAAAAGACCTAACTTCCAAGTGGCGATTCTGTGACCCAGCCGCATCTGTTCATAACACTCCTCCGAATAAGGCAGCTCCAGCGGCTCGGCAACCGGCAGTCCCTGCGCCCGCGGAGGCGGAGTCGGACGATACATCACCGAAACCGCTCTGCAGGAACAACAACACACGTTTGGAAACTTCGGCCGATCGGTTTCAACGGCAACACGATGCGGCAGAAGTTTCGGCATTACTATAGTTTACCAGCGGCATGATTTTTGGCGCGTTCAAAAAACCTGCATCGAACGTCTTGAATTTAGAAAGGCAAAGCCGCCTTGTTCGGAGAACCGATGAAAAAAGCCGTTTCGATCATCGCATTGTTATTCAGCGCCGCGCACCTGTTCGCTCAAGCCGCCATCAAGCCCGGCGACGTGCTCGACATCAGCTGCGTCGAAGAACCCAGTTTGGGCGGCGAATACAACGTCACCGATCAGGGCCTCATCCGCATGCAGTTCATCGGAGCGGTGGAGGTCGGCGGTTTGACCACCGCCCAGGCTGCCGAAAAAATCTCCAAAACTCTCACCACGCAGCAGATTCTCAAGTCGGCCACCATCTCGGTCAAGCTCAAAGAGCGGGAGCCCCAAACGGTCAGCGTCAGCGGCGCCGTCGCACTCTCGGGCGATATCGAATTCCGCGATGGCATGAAGTTAGATGACGTGTTGAAATTCGCGCACCCAACCGAGTCTGCCAATCTAAACCAGATCAAAATCACCCGTGCGTCCGGCGACAACTTTACGGTTGATTCCACCAAGCCCGATGGCGCGGCTTTCGCAATGAAAATCGGCGACAAGGTGTTCGTGCCGATTCTGGTCGCCGGCGGAGAAGTCACCGTTCTTGGCGCGGTTGCCAAACCTGGAATCGTTCCGTTTCAGCAAGGCATGCGTCTCCGCGCCGCGCTGCAAGCGGCTGGAGGCCTGCGCTCAGATGCCGATCCGCATCGGATCGAAATCCGATCTTCCGGCGGCACCAAAACCGTTGATCTCGCCTCCGATGCCGACGATTTCGACGTCGCCGCAGGCGACTCGATCGTCGTTTCCCTTAGGCCGATTACCGAAAAAGTGTACGTTACCGGCGCGGTCGCGCGCCCCGGCCTCATTCCGTTCGAGCCCGGCCTCACGCTCAGCAAAGCCGTTGACGACGCCTCGCCCCTCGAAGGCGCCCGCATTGACAAAGTGCGCGTCAATCGAAAAGAGATTGATCAAAAACCGAAAACGTTCACGGTCAATCTCAAACGAGTCAAAGCCGGATCGTCGCCCGATTTCGATCTCAAATCCGGCGACACGATTGAAGTGCCCTATCCAGCCAAAGCGTCGAAATCCACCGACACCATCAGGTACGTCGGCATCGGCATTCTGTTGTTCTTCCTTCTCAGAAGATAGTCTAACGAAGTCCCGTCAAAATCCCCACCAAACCTTCAACGGGTGGAACGATCACGCGCGATAAGATTCCCGGCTGACCCATCCGCCTGAACACCAATCCGTCAACCAAAATGACCGCCAGCAGCACCAGGCTTCCTGCCTGTCGGCTCCACAAACCGAACCTTGCGCCATAAGGCGGCGGAAGAAGCGCCGCTAACAGCCAATGGCCATCAAGCGGCCCGATCGGTATCAGGTTGAAAACTGCCAATGAAACGTTGATATACACTGCCAGATAACAAAAGACCGCAAAACTGTCGTTCGCGCTGCCCGCCATCCGCAACAGAATCGCAAAAAATATCGCAAGCAGAAGATTCGTGAGCGGCCCCCACAACACCGACATGAACTGATCCCACCGCGGGTTGCGCATCAGCCGCGGATTCACCATCACCGGCTTGCCCCAGCCGATTCCAAAACCAGACATCGTGGTTACCACGACCATAATCGCGCCGATCGGATCGAGGTGCGCGAACGGGTTCAGCGTTACCCGGCCTTGTGCGCGCGGAGTCGGATCGCCGGCAGCGTCAGCCGATTTCGCATGCCCGAATTCATGCAGCGCAATCGAGCCGAAAATGATCACCAGCTGCATCACGATCAGTTCGGGCGGCTGGGAATCCGCCACCGTTAAAAGCCTCACTGCCGAATCGTCCCGATCGTCGAGCGGATTCGTTCGTGCGAAAAAAGATCGGCCACAGTTTCGCGCTCCACCGCCAAAAACGGCTCGCCGTCAGCGACGATCACCATCGCCGGACGCGGATACCGGTTGTAGTTGCTGGCCATCGAAAAGTTGTATGCGCCGGTGCATTGCACAAGCAGCAGGTCGCCTTCTCGGGTCGCCGCCGGAAGGTGAACTTCAGGAATCAACCGGTCGGTTTCACAATGCCTTCCGGCGATCCGAAACGGCGCATCGTGCGGCTCATCCGGACGCGATGCGTTCAGCGCGTAATAAACCGCGCCGTACAGCTGAGGTCGTGGATTATCGGCCAAACCTCCGTCCACGCTCGCATAGGTTCGCGTTTTTCCGTTTCCTATCGGCACCGTTTTGATCCGGCCGATTCGGTACAAGGTGCTGCCCGCCTCGCCCACGAAATAACGCCCCATCTCGAACCCCACGCGCGGAGGCGGCATCCCCAAATCGCGAAACGGTTTTGTGCACGCCCCAACGATTCGAGAAACAAAACTTTGAATCGGCTCCAACGCATCCGACGGCAGGTACCGAATCCCCAAACCCCCTCCGCAGTTAATCTCTTCGAGTGTTCCGACCATCGGCCGGATTTCGATTGCGAACTGAGCCATTCTGTGCGCGCCCGCTTCAATTCCGCTGCCTTCCATCAACTGCGATCCGATGTGCATGTGTATGCCCGCAAAGTGCAACAACCCACACCGCGAAATCCGTTCGACGGCATCCCGCGCCGCGCCATCCGAAATATTGAATCCGAACTTCGTGTCGTCCTGCCCGGTGCTGATCGCTTCATGCGTCTCCGGATGAATCCCTGGCGCCAGCCGGATCATCACGTTTTGCGATCTGCCGAGCGATTCGCAAACTTCCGACGTTTTCTGAATATCGCGCACGTTATCAAGAACGATCGTCTTGATCCCCATGCGCACCGCGGTTTCGATTTCGGCATCGCTTTTGTTGCTGCCATGCATCTGAATGCGTTCGGGCGGAAAACCCGCTCGCACTGCCCCTTCCAGTTCGCCTTCGCTCGCAACGTCCACATCCAGCCCTGCATCCAGCATCAGTTTCAAAACGCTCAGCGCGCCGTTCGCTTTCGAAGCGAAGGCGATCGAAACCGCCTCACCCGTGGCGTCTGCCGCGCTCACAAACCGCTCGATCTTCTCCCGCGCATCCGAAGCGTCGAACAGATAAAGCGGAGTTCCGAACCGGTCGGCAAGTTCATCGCACGAAACACCGCCGATCAAAAGCCGCCGCTTTTCTACGCTTTGCGAACCCAAAAGTCTCATCTCCGTAAAGTATTGCACGTTGTCTACTGTTGCGTGGGCATCAGCGAAACCTTTGTAACGCGCCGCTGCGTCATGTTGTCCACGCGAAACATGCCCAAAGGTGTTTGAACCGTGTCGCCAAGCCGCGGTGTGCGATTCAGAGATTCGTGGATGATGGTTGTTACCGACTCTCGTTCCATCGGGTTCTCTTCAAGCCCCAAAAACTCGCAAAGTTCGTCGGTGCGAACATCGGCGCGCATCACGATTCGTCCATCGCTTCGTCGTTCAATCCGCGGCGCGCTCGATTCGATCTGATCATCCAGTTCGCCAAAAATCTCCTCGACGATGTCTTCCAAAGTCAAAAGTCCTTCCGTTCCGCCGTGCTCATCGCGAACGATCAGCACCTGCGTGCGCTTGGTTCTCATAATCTCGATCAGGCGGTCGAGTTTTACGTTCGGAGGCACGAACACTGCCGGCCTGGTCAGTTCGCGCACAGTAACGTTGTTGTCCGAGAGCATCCTCATCGCGTCGGGCAGATGCAAAATGCCCACGATCTCATCTAAATCATCGTCTTCGACCACAACCAGCCGCGTGTGGCGAAGGTCAGAAACTTTCTTTGCCAGTTGTTCCGAATCGCAGTCCACATTGATGAACCCGATGTCCACGCGGGGAACCATCACATCGTCGGCCTGCAAATCGGTCAATCGCAGGGCGCGTGTGATCACGCGCGCATGTTCTTCCTGCAGCTCGCCCGCGTCGGCTCCCTCCGAAATCAAAAACGGCAGCTCTTCGCGCATCACGGTGTGGCGTTTGCTGAAATCAATTTTCAGCGGCTTCAAAATCAGCCTTGCCGCTCCTTCAAGCAGAACCGTCAGCGGACGCACAATCGCCAAAACGTAATAAATCGGCAGCACCAATCGAACCGCCCATCGGTTCGGGTTTTGCAAAGCCACATATTTCGGCACCACTTCGCCGATCGTAACGGTAAAAAACGTGATGAACAGCAGAGCGATGATCGTCGCGACAATGTGGCTGACCGTCGTCGCGAGCCACCGTTGCACAAGCCCAGCCAAAAACGATTCGCCGACAGCACCAAGCGCCAGCCCGGTCATCGTGATGCAAACCTGCAGACCCGCTATGTATTGAGGCAGATGGTCCATCGCTTTTGAAGCCCGCAATGCGAACCGGCTGCCTTTTTTGGCCATCGCATCAATCCGGCTCTTCCGCGCCGCTACCATGGCGTATTCCGCTGCAACGAACAACCCGGTCATGGCAATGAGCGCGGCCACGGCAACCAAACGCCAGATGTCGGCAGTCGTCATCGTTTCGCTAATACGTCACGTCAATCGGCTGTTCCCTGCCGGTTTCCGCGCTTTTGTACATCGCATCGAATACCGCATTCAGCACCAGCCCTTGTTCGCCGGGAACAAGGCTCTCTCCGCCCGACAAGATCGTCTCGACGAACGCAACCACCTCGTCTTCGTGCATGGATTTAACCTTCGGAATGTTGCGGGGAACCATGTCGAACAGCTGCCGGTCGTTTTCGGTGAAAATCGTAATCGGATCGGGAGCAAACAGATCGAGCGACGCTCCCGATTCGGTTCCAAACAGATGGCACCCGAAAATCTCTTTTTCCAGGTTCGCCATGAAACTCGATTCCAATGTAACCGTTGCGCCGTTTTCGAACTTGATCAGTCCAACGGCGAAATCCTCTACCGTGAACTTGCTGCGATCGTAATCTCCCCATGCGTTCCAATACTTCGGGTTCGCGCCCATTTTCTGATACGCCTGCGCCGAAGCGCTGACCGGCTTCGGATGTCCCATCAAAAACAGCACAAAGTCCAAGATGTGCACACCGATGTCAATCAGCGGCCCGCCGCCCTGTTTTTCCTTGTCAATAAACACGCCCCATCCGGGGACGCCGCGTCGCCGCAGCGCCATCGCTCGGGCGTAATAAATCTCTCCCATGCGGCCGTTCTCGATGAACTGTTTCATGAACCGGCCGGCTCCCGAAAACCGCCAATTGAGTCCGATCTGCAAAAGTCTGCCCGACGCCTTCTGCGCCCTCACGATTTTCTTGCATTCTTCGGCGTTCATCGCCATCGGTTTTTCCAGCAGCACATGCTTTCCCGCCGCGAATGCGTCCAGAGCCGGCTGCAAGTGAAACGCGTTTGGAGTGGCGATCGAAACCGCATCAATCTCCGGCATCGCAAGCAGCTCGCGATAGTCGCAAAACACCGACTTCACGCCGAACTTTTCTGCCGCTCTTTGGGCCGTTCCAGGATCAATGTCCGCAACAGCCAGCATTTCGCACTTGTCCGGAATCGAGGCGTATCCGGGCATGTGGCACGCCTGAGCGATGCCGCCGCTTCCGATGATTCCGATACCGAGCCGTTTCAACGAGTGCGATCCAACCCTTATCCGCCTGCGGCTACCGGCTTAGGCATGATCCAGCCCGTGCTGCCATCCAGATACACGCGGCACAAACCCAGGGGCGGGAAGTTCAGCGGATCCCACAACAACACCGTTTGGCTCTTCTGCAAGAAACTGTCCAGCGATTTGCCTTGAATGTCGAAGTTATAAATCACCCAAGTTTTGCCGTTCCTGGCCACGAAGCATGGCTGAAGGTCGGGGTCGTTAGGGAACTGCGTCTTCAGCAGCTCAACAAGCTGTTTGGTCGAATCTACTTTCGGCAGGGTGTTGCCGTGCGCCTTGGCATAATCGAGCACATACTGGCCCGCCTTTTTCATCTTCGCTTCAATTTTGTCTTGCGTGGGATCGGCCATCGGCTGCCCGATCTCTTTGCTCGTTGACTGAACAACCGGCTTCACCGCGCCGCCGCACCCGACAATCGCCCCGCTCACCACGACCGCCGCCAACATCATTAGCCTGAATTTCAACCCCAATCTCCTTCTCGGCGGCCCGCAACCGCCGCCGACAGCGGAATTATGCCCGATTGGAGCACCGGATGGAAACAGATCAGACCAGGATGTCGAGCAGGTCTTTCTGCATCTGCATGCGCGTTTTGAAGGCGAAGATGCTCACCTGCTGCTGCGTTCGCGCCAGAATCAGGTCGGCCCACGCCTCGGGAAGGTCGCCCAAGCAGCCGTTGGTCAACCGATATAAGGCGTCGTTCAGCCGGCTGTCCGACCGGTTCCAATCGTACAGCAGCGAATACGCGTTGAGCGAGCCGTCAATGCGCATGGTCTTTCCCTATTAGTTCCCTGGAAGGCAGTTTTTCAACCAACAGTTACTGCGAGGCAGGTAAATTGACCGTGAAAATGGTGCATCCGACTTTAGTAGAAAAACTCCGCGAACAGGTGGGCCATGAACTGAGCGCGAGCCATCAGTACATGGCCGTCGCCACCTATTTCGCAAACCTGTCGCTCGATGGCTGGGCACAGCTGTTCTTCGAGCAGTCCGATGAAGAGCGGGGGCATGCCCGCAAAATCATTGACTTTCTGCACGACGCCGGGCACACCGCGCGCTATGACCAGATTTCAGCCGCCTCGGTGACCTACGATTCGGCTCTCGAAGTTTTGGAGACCTGCCTATCGTGGGAGAAACTGGTAACCAAGCAGTTTCAAGATATGGCCAAACTGTGTATGAACGAGGGCGATTTCACCACGTTCCAGTTTATCCAGTGGTTTATTTCTGAACAGGTTGAAGAAGAGCGAAAACTGCAGGATCTGATCGCGCTTGTTTCAAGCGGAATCAACCTGTTCCATGCACAAGCCCTTCTGCCGAAAGAAGGCTGATCAGGCGAGTGTTGTCGCCCGCGGCTGGCTTTCCATGTGCACGCACGCGTGAGCGGGGGCATCCAAGGTTTGGCAGACTGCCTCCGCCACCGATTGGGACAGCGATGCGGTGCGGTCGTTGCCCGAGACGGTCTCCACTTCGTCGAGACCGATGACCGTAACTTTCACGCCGTCGGCGTCGAGTTCCGATGTCCACCGTTTCACCAGCGCGTGGTAGCCGCCTTTCCAGATGTGAAATGCCGGCGGAATGGCCTCGGCGGTTTGCAGGTGAGACAGGTTCTCGATAATCAGAACGTGTCCGTGCCCGGCGTTTCTCATCGAGGGGCCGCAGCCTTCGATGGTGTGAATGGCGCAGAACAACTGCTGCTGGAGCAGGTCGGGAAGATGGGTGCCCTGCTTGGGAGTTTCGGGAGCCAGATCGGCGTGGCAGACCAGGGCGTCGAACCTGCCAAGTTTTGCAAGACGCAGGATGACGTCCGGGCCTCGGATATCGGCCGTGATCGGTTCGAATCCTTTGCCGAGATCGGCGGCGAGCCGTTTCAGGTGAGGCTTCGATTCGGAAAGTCCCAGCACCGAGGCTCCTTCGCTCACGAGCCGGCGGACGATCGCCTCGCCGATGAGGCTGCAAGCCCCGGTAACCAGAATTCTTTTGCCCCTAAGTCCCACTGGTATTAGTTGTGGCGAATCTCTTGGAATTCTTTAGGTTTCGAACCAGGAGTTTTCTTGGAGGAACAAGAGTACGCCGCAACCTGTTCGGCGGTCAGAAGGTAAACCTTCCCATACCAGGAGGCTGAGAATGAAAGGCGTGGTTTTGATGGCTTTGGCGATGGCGGCGGTTGGATGCGGTTTGCGGCAGGTGGAAGGCTCAGGCAAAAAGGCGGAGGTTGGGCGCCAAGTGGATGCATTTCACCAGGTTGCGCTCGAAGGCAGATACGATGTGGACATTCAAGCCGGCCCTGCCCAGTCGGTGAGAATCGAGGCCGATGACAACCTGCTGCATCTGATCGAAACCGAAGTTTCGGATGGCGTGCTGAAGATCAGCTCGCGTTGGAGCCTTTCGCCTAAATGGGGAATTAAGATTCACATCACGGCGCCCAAGGTTGACGGCGTGTCCATCGCCGGATCGGCGAACGTGACAGCGGAAGGAATCAGTGCGGATGCGTTTTCGGCGAGGATTGCAGGATCGGGCCGCATCGAAGCCAAAGGCTCGGCCGCACGTTTGGAAATCCGCCTGGCAGGAAGCGGCGAGTTTTCGTTCGGTGATTTTCCAGTAAAGGACGCAAGCATTAAAATCTCAGGATCGGGTTCTGCAGTTGTGAACGCTTCGGAAAGAATCGAGGCGGATATCGCGGGATCGGGAACGGTGCGCTATGTTGGAAGTCCGAAACAGATCAAGCGTCAGATCGCAGGCAGCGGAAGCGTGGAACCAAAATAACGCTACATTTTTTTTACGGTCTGCTTGACTGTTGTGGTTGAAGAAACGGTTTGCGAGGGCGTTTTTTCGGTGGCCTTCGATGTGAACGTGGTTTCAATTTTGCGAACGAATTCGCCATAGAGAACTTTGCCGGAAGTCGAGCCCACCACCACAAAACCTGTGAGCTGCAGGCGGGCTTTTACGGTGCCTTGCTGAACGGTTTGCGTTTTGCCGTCGCTTGCGCTGAACGTGAATTTGCAGCCTTGTTCGCCTTTTTCTTTGGTGATTCCAACGAATTTGTAAGTTGTGGAGATCGGTTTTGAGGCGTTGGGTTCGGGGAACGCGAGCTTCACCGTCCACTTTTGGTTCAACTTGATGCCTCCGGCGGGCAGCCTGGTCATCAAGAACGCTCCTTCTTCGATGTCCACAGTTTTGTTTCCGTTTTTGAGATGATAAGTGGTTCGTCCGTTCGGTTCGACGTCTTGGGTTCTTCCCGGACCTCCCAAAGAGCGTTTCAAACCTTCGGCAGAATCTTTTTCAAGTTTCGATTTTTGGTCGGCGGGCATGGCGGCGCCCGACACTTTTGCGCTCGTAGAGATTCCGGAATAGGAAACTTTCATTTTGGATCGGCCGCCGTTTACGGAGGTGACTTGAATATCCATGATGTGTCGGCCGGTCATGGCGAGTTTTCCTGGCCCTCGAACATCTTCGAACGAAATCGTGGCGGCGTAACGAAGGTGTTCTCCGGCGGTGAATTTGAGTTGAAGAGGCGCTGTTGAAGCGGGGATGCAAGTTCCAATCAGTGCGAAAGCGGCAAACATTTCTGAACAGTTCTCCTTGGCTCGCGGGCGGGCCGCCGGAGTATACTTCGCTGGATGATCCGGGTGCGCGAACTCTCCCACCGATTCGGCGATCATCAGGTTCTTTCGGACATCTCTTTGCAGATCGAAAAAGGCGAACTTGTGTGTGTGATGGGCGCATCGGGCGGGGGGAAAACAACGCTGCTTCGGTGCATGTCGGGGCTTTTGCGGCCGGATTCGGGTTCGGTGGAACTGTTTGGAGTTGATTTTTATCGCGCATCGCAAAGCGAACGGCTGGAGATTCAGAAAAAAGTCGGAGTTGTGTTTCAGGCGTCGGCGTTGTTCGACTATCTGAATGTTCGCGATAACATCTGCTTTGGCGTTGCGCGGCAGCGAAAACTCAACCGAGAGCAGCGCGAAAAAGTTGCGCGCGACAAACTGGCGGTCGTCGGCCTTCCGGGAATCGAAGATCAGATGCCCGACGAACTAAGCGGCGGAATGAAAAAGCGTGTGGGGGTTGCGCGCGCGCTCGCGTCGGAACCCGAACTTCTTTTTTATGATGAGCCCACCAGCGGGCTTGATCCGATCACCGCCTATTCGATTGACGCCTTGATCAAACAGGTCGCTTCCGATCTTCATACGACAAGCATCGTGGTTACGCACGAACTTGCGAGCGTGCTTCGCATTGCTGCGCGGGTGATTTTTCTTTATGAAGGCAGGATTATTGCTGACGGGCGTCCGCAGGAGTTTGTGAACACAAAAGATGCCCGCATTCGTGAGATGATCGAAAAAGCCGAAGCGGAAACGCTTGCTTAGTTTTCCAGAATCCGAATTGACAACGGATCAGCGTTGAGCGCTCCTGATTCTTGAATTTCTGCCAACGCTTTTCGCACTTCGGTTTCGGGAGCAGAATGAATCACAATCATCACATTGCCTTGGTTGGTTTCGGTGCACGTAAGCCGCGCGATCGCGTCGGTTATCGAGATTCCGTGCGCGCCGAGGCAGGTGGAGATCATTCCGATCATGCCCGGCCTGTCATAGATGGGAAAGCGAAGATAAAACCGTGAAGCGAGCTCGACAGGCGCCGACTGAATGGTACGTGTTGGGTTCCACAACGGAGTGGAATTGGGGTTGCGGGCGATTTCAACAATATCGCTGAGCACAGCGCTGGCGGTGGGCAGCGAGCCCGCGCCCTTTCCATGAAACACCATTTCGCCGATCGCATCGCCGCGGATGATCACCGCGTTGAATTCGTTCCGCACGGTGGCAAGCGGATGATTTTTCGGAACGAAGCAGGGATGAACGCGAAGATCGAGCCGGTCTTCCATCCTGCGGGCAACGGCCGTTGGACGAATCACATATCCCAACGATTCGGCCGTTTCAAAATCAATCGGCTGGAGATTCTCGATTCCTTCGACGATCACGTCGTCGAAACGCATTTTGGTTTGAAAGGTGAGTTCGGCGAGAATCATCAGTTTGTGCGCGGCATCCATTCCGTTCACATCCAAAGTTGGATCGGCTTCTGCCAGCCCTTTGGACTGCGCCATCGCGAGCGCATCGGAAAACGGCACGCGCTCTTCTTGCATGGTGGTAAGAACGAAATTCGAAGTGCCGTTCAAAATGCCATACAGTTCGTCAACCCGATTGCCGATGAGGCCGCTGGAGATTGCACGAAGAATGGGGATACCGCCGCACACGCTTGCTTCGAACCCGATCTGTTTTTGATTTCGCGAGGCGGCGTTGAAGATTTCATCGCCGTGCGTCGCGAGCACGGCTTTGTTCGCCGTCACCACATCTTTGCCCGAATCGAACGCTTGGACGATGTACTCTTTGGCTGGATGGATGCCACCGATGACTTCGACCAGCAGATCAATCGTTTTATCTTCGAAAAGATCGTTTGGGTTGGTGGTTACCTGTTCTGGTGGCAGCGGCCTCGGCTTGTTTTTGTGCAAAACCAAAGCGCGCACGATTTCCAACTTCACGTCGGATTTGTTTTCGATCAGCCGCGCGTTTTTCTTGATCAGCTCGACGAGGCCGGAGCCGACGGTGCCAAGGCCCATGATTCCGAGTCGAACTTTGCGGGGCATGCGAATGTGTCTAAAGGGCGGAAAGCGCCTCGGAGAGATCTTCGATCAGATCGTCGGCGTCTTCCAATCCCACAGAAATCCGAATTAATCCGTCGGAAATTCCGACGGCTTTTCGCACTTCGGGCTCGACCGAGGCGTGGGTCATCGAAGGCGGGTGACAGATGAGCGACTGGTGTGCGCCGAGCGATTCCGCCAAAGTGAAGTATTTCAATCGCGTGGTAAACGCTTTCGAATCCGCTTCGCTGGCTTTGAGGTCGAACGACAGCATGGCGCCGAACCTTTTCATTTGGCGCTTTGCGATCTGATGTCCCGGATGGGTTTCGAGCCCTGGGTAATAAACTTTTTCAACTTTTGGATGCGATGCCAGCCACGCGGCGAGCAGCATGGCGTTTTCGCAATGCCGTTCCATTCGAAGCCCTAAGGTTCTGAGGCCGCGTTGGATGAGAAAACAGTCGTTGGGGCCGGGCACCAGTCCGCACGCGTTTTGCACAAATTTGATTTTGGAATACAGTTGTTCGTTGTCGGTGATGACGGCGCCGCCGATCACGTCGGCGTGTCCATTAATATATTTGGTGGTTGAATGCAGCACAACGTCGGCGCCCAGCTTGAGCGGGTTTTGCAAATAGGGCGTGGCAAACGTGTTGTCCACCACGGTGATGACGCCTTTGGATTTCGCGAGGGCGCTTGCCGAGGTTAAATCGGTGATGTTGAGCAGCGGATTGGATGGCGATTCCAGCCAAAGAATTTTGGTTGAACCATCGAGCGCTTCTTCGATGTTGGGCAAACATGTGGTGTCTGCAAACCGAAATCGAATTCCGAGTTTCGAATAAACTTTTGTGAACATTCGGTAGCAGCCGCCGTACAGATCGGCGCACGCCACAACTCCGTCGCCTTCCGAGAGCGTGTTCATGATGGCTGCGACTGCGGAAAGTCCGCTGGCAAACGCCAGTCCGAACTTCGCATCTTCAAGTTCAGCCAGAGCCATTTCAAGCGCGGTGCGCGACGGGTTTTCCGTTCGGGCATAGGAAAGTTCGCGGCCCAAGAACTCGTTCGGCTTGCCGGGATAATCCTGGTCGAATGTCGAGGTTTGATAAATTGGGAATGTAACTGCGCCGGTTTGCGGATCGTGAGGCTGCCCGCCGTGAATGGCGCGTGTGTTGAAGCGCATTATTTTGTCCTTTGTTCGAGTGCGGATTATGCCGCAGCGGAAGGTCGAGTGTCAAGTTCGGGCGGCGGGTTGTTTGGGCGAGGTTTTGGTTTCGTTTTGGATTCTGTCGAGCGCTTCCGAAACGGCGGTGAGCGCATCTCCTGCGAATTTGCATTCAATTCGGTCGGGGCGGAATCTGAGCGAACGGTTTTCGCGCTGCAACGCGTGGACGATCTTCAGCGGAAGTTCGTGATGTTTTTCGAACTGGATGGCGATGACATCGCGTTTCGCATCAACGCGTTTCACACCGAGTTCTTTGGCGCGGATGCGTACTCTCACCAGCTGGCCTGCAAGTTCGGCGGCCTTGGGCAGCGGCCCATAACGGTCGCGCAATTCGTCCACGATCGCATCCACTTCAGAATACGCCCGGGCCTCCATCAGTTTTTTGTAATAGAACAGCCGCTGATTTTCGTCGCGGACATAATCCATCGGAATGTATGCGCCGACGGGAAGTTCGAACGGCGGCAGTTCGTGCAGATCGGTTGCTGCGCTCAAGTCCACTTTGGTCAGTCGTGCGGCCGCTTCGCCGCCATAATCGGTTGCTGCCTTCAACTGCTGCACGGCTTGATTGATCAACTGAACATAAAGTTCATAGCCCACAGTGTGCATCAATCCGTGCTGCTTTGCACCCAAAAGTTCACCCGCGCCGCGAATCTGCAGGTCGCGAAACGCCAACGAATATCCAGATCCCAGCTCGCTGAACTCTTGCAAAGCCTTCAGCCGTTCGATTGCACCTTCGGTCAACTCTTTTCCTTGTTGATACAAGAAGTACGCATAAGCCTGGCGGTCGCTGCGGCCCACGCGGCCACGAAGTTGATACAGCTGCGCCAACCCCATTTTGTCGGCGCCGTCCACAATCATCGTGTTCACATTCGGGTTGTCAATTCCGTTTTCTACGATCGTGGTGCACACAAGCACGTCAATTTCTCGATGATAGAACGCTTCCATCACCGGTTCAAGTTCGTGCGGCGACATCTGACCGTGGGCTACCCCGATGCGGGCGTTGGGCACAAGTTTGCGAACCCGTTCGGCCGTGTGATGAATTCCTTGCACGCGGTTGAAAACGTACAACGCCTGCCCCGCGCGGGAAAGTTCTTTGAGCAAAGCCTCGCGCACGATGTGATCGCTGAAGGTTCTAACGATTGTGCGGATCGGCAGCCTTCCCGGAGGCGGATCGTTGATCAGCGACATCGGCCGAATGTTCATCAGCGCCATGCTCAGCGTTCTTGGAATAGGCGTAGCCGTGATGGTCAAACAGTCGGCGCTTGCGCGCATCTCTTTGAGTTTTTCTTTGTGCTTGACTCCAAACCGCTGTTCTTCGTCCACGATCAACAGTCCCAGCCGCGCGAATGCAACCGACTTTTGCAAAAGCGCGTGCGTGCCGATCACGATGTTGACTTTTCCATCGCGCAATCCTTCGAGCGTCTCAAGCCGTTCTTTTGATGACCGCAGGCGGCTGAGCTGCCTCAATTCGATTGGGTATGGCGCGAGCCGCTCTTTGAACGTTTGATAATGCTGTTCGGCAAGAATTGTGGTTGGGCACAGCACGGCCACTTGCATTCCTGCCTGCGCCACTTTGAACGCAGTCCGCACGGCGACTTCGGTTTTTCCAAACCCAACGTCGCCGCACACCAGCCGATCCATCGGATGCGGCTCGGCGAGATCGCGTTTGATGTCTTCCACCGCCGCCAGCTGGCTTGGAGTTTCGATCCATTGAAACGCCGCTTCCATTTCGGTCTGCCAAGGGGAATCTTCGTCGAACGGGGGGCGCGATGCCGCTGCACGGTGCGCATAAATGCGGATCAGATCGCGCGCCAGATCTTCGGCGCCTTTTTTGGCGTTGCGCAGAGCGCGTGCCCAATCCGAACCGGTGATTCTGTGCAGCTGAGGCTGGGCATCCGATGGCGAAAGATACTTTTGAATGCGATCGAGTTGATCGGTCGGAACGAGCAGCTTGTCGGGCGGCGCATATTCAATCTGCAAAAACTCTTTCGGCTGACCATCTACGTCGCGTTTCACAAGTCCGCAATATTTTCCGATGCCGAACTGAATGTGCACGACGTAATCGCCCGGTCGCAAATCCAGCACGCTTGCGATGGATGCGCCTTCGTTAAACCTTCGCTGCGGAAGTCGCAGCCGCCCGCCGCCGAACAGTTCGGCATCGGTGAGCAGAACGTATCGGCTGGATTCACACAAGAAGCCGCCTGCCAGGTTTCCTTTGATCAAAACCGCTTTGGCATCGGCCGGAGGATGATCATCTTGAGGCAGCGCCGCGGAGATTCCGACCTGCTTCAAAACTTGGGATGCGCGCGTGGGCTGATCGGTGGCGATCCAGATCGCAACGTCGTTATTCTTCCAAGTTTGAATCGCCTTTGCCAGCGCAGCGGCGTTTCCTTTATAAGATGCAGTTGACTTCGTTTCCAGGGCGATCTCGGCCTCATAATCAAAGCCTTGCGGCGGATCGTCGAACGTCGTGGTACAGATTGAAAACTCCGCTTCGTGAAACTTCGAGAACTCCGCGGCGAACACATCAACATCGGTTGGCAGTATCTCGCCTGCGTCGGCGCGGTGGATCAGAGATTCACGCAGATCTTCGCGGCTGCGGCTTGCAGCGACTTCCAACTCGAACGGTTCGATCAGCACCAAACACGCATCGCGCAGATAGTCCACAGCGCAGGCGTCTCTGCCTTCAAACTGATCGGAATAAAGTTCCAATCGGTTGAAAAGCCCGCCTTTTTCCAATTGGCGGATATCTCTTTCGATGTTTTCGCGCAGATTTTCGGCGGCTTCGCCGTCCAGTTCGGCAAGCCGTGTTTGCAGCCGTTCGCGCAATCGGTCTGTCTTCAAACTGCTCAGCGGTTCCGGCTCTACCGATCTAAGCGGAGGCATCCGCACCACGTTGGTTTCAACCAGACTTCGCTGCGATTCGGGGTCGAATTTGCGCAGACTGTCCACCTCGTCGCCGAACAGCTCGATGCGTGTGGGAAGCTCGTCGCCGGCGGGGAACACGTCAATAATTCCGCCGCGGACCACATATCCGCCGGGGCGGCGCACTGGGTCTTCCCGTTCATAGGCGGCGTGATTCAGATGCTGCACAATTCTGTCGGCTGACATCTGATCGCCGGCGCGCAGGGACAACGTGTCGGCCAAGAACCTATCCGCGTTCAAGCAGCGTTCGAGCGCCGCCTGCGGAGTGGTGATGATCAGGCACGACTCGTCCGAAGCGAGCTTCAGAAGCGCCCCGGCACGGTCAGAGAGCGCGAACCGCTCGGGCCCGGCATCGTCGAACACCGAGGCGATGCCGCTCGGCAGAACTCGAATCTCTCCGGCGGGAACGCCGCACATCGTGAGCCTGGCCTGCCACTCTTGGGCTCGGTCGTGGTCGGGCACCACCACCATCAGCCGCCTTTTATCCTCTAAACTGAGGTACCGTGATGCCAAATACGGGGCCAGCGATTCGAGGCACGCAGAACGCCATAACGTTTTTTTGGAAGGAAAACCTGGGGGCGAAAGGGAGCGCACCCAGTCGCGGACGTGCATCGCAGAAATTCTACCTGCGACCGCGTCATCTCCCTGCAGGTTGAGAAAATGCCGACGTATCGAACTCTGCCGCAGATGCTTCTGGACAGTTGCGAGCGATGGTCCTCGAAGCCTGCGCTTTGGCACAAACTCCGCGGCAAATACTCCGCAGTTTCTTATGGTCAGCTTGCTCGGCGTGTTCATGAAGCCGCGGCCGGGCTCGTTACGTGCGGCGTGAAACCCGGCGATCGCGTGGCCATCATGTCGGAAAACTGCCCCGAATGGGCGTATTGCGACTGGGCGATTCTTTCTTTGGGTGCGCAGACCGTGCCGATTTATCCCACGCTGATGCCCGAACAGGTTGGACACATTTTGCAGGATTCGGGCGCGGTGGTGGCGGTCGCGGGTGACGCAAGATGCGCCGAAAAGATCAGAACTGCATGCAAGGAACGGAATCTGAACGTTGTCGAAATCGTTCTTCACGGCGATGCAGCGGGTGCGCTGCCTTTGCACCGAATCGTTGATGAAGGAAAAGACACACCGTTAACTTTCGAGACCTGGAAAGAAGGATGCGCATTGGTTGATGCGAACGACGTTGCGACCATTATTTATACAAGCGGAACGACAGGCGAACCGAAAGGCGCGGTGCTCGATCACAAAGCGTTCACGTTTTTGTGCGAAGCGATTTTGAACAATCTCCCGATCAGCCAAAACGACCGGTTTTTCAGCTTTCTGCCGCTCTCGCACGTGTATGAGCGGATGGCGGGACATTTTCTGCCCATTTCATGCGGGGCAGAAATCGCCTATTGCGAATCGCTTCGCAGCATGGCCGCCGACATAGTGCAAGCCCAGCCCACGGTCATTTTGGCGGTGCCGCGTTTTTTAGAAAGCGTGAAGACGCGCATCGAATCTGCCGCCATCGAAGGTTCGTGGCTGAAACGCACGTTGATGAACATGCAGCTTTCACGCGGCGCCGAACGGTTGAAACACCGGCTTCGACCAGTGGGGGCATTCGGCGGAACGCTGGACAAGCTCGTGGGCGCAAAAGTGCGCGAGCGGTTTGGAGGAAAACTGCGGTTTTTCGTGAGCGGCGGCGCGGCGCTGCCACCCGACATCGCCGAATTCTATGGCGCGTTCGGAATTCTGATCCTGCAAGGATACGGACTAACCGAAACTGCGCCGGTGATTTCGGTGAACCACCCCGATCGTTCGGTTTATCAAAGCGTGGGCGAAGTGATTCCAGGAGTGGAAGTGCAGATCGCTTCGGATGGTGAAATCTTGATGCGCGGCCCCAGCCGAATGCAAGGTTATTACAACCGTCCCGACGAAACGGCCTTGGTCATTGACAAAGACGGGTGGTTTCACACGGGCGACTTGGGACGGCTCGATGGAAACCGGCTTTGGATTACGGGAAGGAAAAAAGAGATCATTGTTATGGCCAACGGCAAAAACGTTTCGCCCACGGAACTTGAATCTCGGCTGAAACGCTCGCCGTGGATTGACGAAGTGATGGTGTTGGGCGATGATCAAGATCTGATCTCTGCGCTGATCGTTCCGAATTTTGAACTGGTGAGGAGCGTGTGTCAATCGAATCATCTCAGCGTGTCGCATCAGTCAGAAATGGTGGAATACCCAGTGATTGTCGAGAAACTGAAGGAGGAGATTAACAAGGCGAACGCTCAACTGCCGGATTACGAAAAAATCAAGCGGTGGACGCTGCTTTCAGAATCGTGGACAATCGAATCGGGCGAGATAACGCCCACGCTCAAACTCAAACGCGCTTTTATCAAAGAGAAATACGCTGCGGTGATTCAAAACCTGAAATAGCCCGCTCAGCCCCCGGGATCGTTGAGCGCGGCTTCCGATTCTAAAGGCAGCGAGGCAGCGACCGCGCCGCTGCCAAGCCGAAATTCATCGCTTTGCAGTTCGCGAGTTTTGACATCTAAGCTTTCCAGTTCGGGGATATCGGCATTGGTCGCGCGGAGTTCTTTAAACTTTCTGGCCTGCGAGATTAAATTTCTATCGAGCGAGCCGACAGCCGCATTGAACGAATCCACCGATTTGTTCAGCTGATCGCCAAGTTTCTTCATGTGTTCGGCAACCTTGCCCACGCGCTTGTAAAGCTCGGCGCCGAGGTCGCGGATTTCCGCGGCGCTTTCAGCAAGTTTCTGCTCCGACCAATACAGCGAGCACAACTGCAGAAACCCCAACAACGTGGTTGGCGTCGCAAGATAAATCTTCTTTTCATCGGCATATTTCAAAATGTCAGAATCGAACTGAATGGCAGCCGTAAAAAGCCCTTCCATGGGAAGATACATCAACACATACATCGGCTTGCTTTCCAACTCGTGGTAGTTCCGCTTTGAAAGCGCATTGACGTGATTCCGCACGGTTCGAGCGTGCTCTCGAAGCTGATCCTGGCGTTCCGCTTCGGTTGCCGCTTGGCAGGCTCGATCAAACGCGTCCATCGGGGCTTTTGCATCAATCACGATGCAGTGATGATTGGGCAGATACACGATCGCATCGTAGATTCCGGTGCTTTCGGTTCCAACGTCGCGATGCTGAAGTTCATAATTGACACCTCGTGTGAGGCCCGTGGTCTCGAACAAACGTTCGAGAGTCATCTCGCCGAACCTGCCGCGCTGAGCGGGAACTTTCAACGTGTTTACCAGCTGCTCGGTTACCTCTTTCTGTTGACCGAAAACGTTTGACAAATCGCCGATTTTCTCGTCAACTTTTTGAAGCGATTCTTTCAGCGGCTTCACAAGTTCGTCAATCGCGGTCTGGCGTTTTTCCAATTCGCCCGTTGCCTGCGCCTGATGTTTTTCGAAGCTTTGCCTTGCCAGGTCAATGAACTGTTGATTGTTCTGATTCAACGCTTCTTGCGAAAGTTTTGCGAACGCATCTTCGAGTTCTTTGCGGGCATGAGTCACCGTTTCGATCTGCTCGCGAAGCGCCGCTTCGCGCTGCTGCACCGTGGTTTCGGCCTTTGCAATCTCCACGCGAAGATCGGCGGCCTGTTGGGTAACGCCCGCCAAATCCTGGCGTAACTGCTGGGATTCTCGGCTCGCCTGCTCCGACTGCGCGTTGAGCACGGCGATTTTCGCGGCCAGCCTCGAGGCGCTGATGAAATAGCCGAGCGCCGCGCCCAGAATCAGCGCAGCGGCAATCAACACATATTCGGTTGCTCCCATGACCAGTACCTTACCCGCGCAAACCCAAAACGTGAATCCGATCGCTGCTCGCCCGCGGAGGATTCATCGTGTAAGCGTGAAAAATCTCCACGTTTTCAAACCCCGCCGAAGCCATCGCCTGTTTGACTTCGGCCAAAGAGTACGCGCGTTGGACGTGCAGTTCGGAGAATCTTTCTCGGTCGGTCGCGAACTCCATTTTGATTGTGCACAAACTTCGCGCGGCGTCCCATTCGCCTTTCCATTCATATCTTACTTTTGCCCGCTTGTCTTTGCAAAACAGATCGAACATATTGTGTTCGAAGGCGTAGGCAGTGTTCAAATCGAAAATGAACGCGCCCCCGGGCTTCAAATGCTCATACGTCCTTTGTATTGCTGCCGCGAAGCGATCATAATCAATAATGTTGTTCAAACTGTCGAAAAAACTCAGCGCCGCGTCGAATCGGCGGTTCAGCCTCATTTCGCTCGCATCCTGAACGGAAAATTCTATTGGCAGATGCGATTCCGAAGCGATGTGCTTAGCTTCGGCGATCATTTCGGGGCTCAAGTCAACTCCCGCGACTTCGTATCCTTCGGCGGCAAGCATGCGGCAGATTCTCCCCGTTCCACAGCAGACCTCCAGCACGCTCCGCGGCTGAATTCCGACTTTCGCCCACAACATTTTCAGATATTCAACCCACATGGCGTAGGGAACTTCGGCCATCAAGGTTTCATAATGCGGGGCGACGCGGCGGAAACTGCTCACAAGCAGAAGTTTACAACTTCGCGGACGATGCGGAGTAAAATGACAGAATGCTCGCCGCGATTTCTGCCTTAGTCGTCGCTCATCCCATCGTGCTGTTCAACGGAAAGGACACAAGCGCATGGGTGCACCGAGGCACGGGCGAACCTTGCCGATGGAAAATTGTGGACGGTGCTCTCGAAGTAACACCCGGCGCGCCCGACATCGTTACCAAACAGAAGTTTGGCGATTATCATCTGCATCTTGAGTTCTGGCTGCCATACATGCCGAACCAGTCGAGCCAAGGCCGCGCAAACAGCGGGGTTTATAATCAGGGCCAATACGAAATTCAAATTCTGGACAGTTGGAAAAACCCCACGTACCAATACGGCGGCTGCGGGGCGGTTTATGGCGAAAAGGATCCGGACGCGTTCGCGCTTCAGCCTCCGGAAACCTGGAACCGGTATGACATTGATTTCACCGCGCCGAAATTCGATTCCGCCGGCAATGTGATCGCAAAAGCGCGAATCACCGTTTGGCAGAACGGTATCCGCATTCACAACAATTATGAGATTCAACACTGCCCGACGGCCGCCGGCCTTCAGGAAAAACCGGTTGCCCGCGGGCCGATCCTGCTTCAGAATCACGGCTGCGCCGTGCGATTCAGAAACATCTGGATCGTTCCAAAAGACCGCTGATCTCAGAATTCCCGCACTTCGTTGCTGTGAATAAACTTCCAGCCCTCGGCGGTTTTTCGCAGACATTCCACATACTTGCCCTTATAGGAAGTCTGCACCCATTTGGTTCCTTGTTTCATTTTGAAATCAACGAACACGGTTACCCACGCCGAAACTTCATCGCCATAGGCGTGCAGTTCGTTCACAACCACCCGCGCTTTGGCATCTTTCACGGTGGCTTTCATGGTTTCCCACGTTTTGCGCATCTGATCGCAATTCATCACGTCGCCATTCATGCCCACCTGATGAAACGATGGGTCCATCAGCGACATCACGCCGTCAACGTTTCCGCTCACTGCATATTTGCAGAACTTGGCATACACCGCTTCGATCTGCTGCCTTAGCGTAGATGCCGATGCACACGCGGCCAAACAAACGGCCAAAACCGTTAACATGAACTTTCGCATTGCTGTCTTCTCCCTTCCCAAAGTTTGGGGTATTTCAAGGCCTTCGGCAAAGATACCCTCGATGGTGGAGTATGATGGAGGAATGATCACGACGCTCACACTCACCCTCTCGGTTTTCGGCGCGCAGCCGGCAGTGCTGACCGACTGGCCGCCCTATATCACGAACAAAAACCTGTATGCCAAGAACGACTACCGGGGCAAGAAGGCGCCGGAGCTCGCCGTTGAAAAATGGCTTACCGGCAATCCGCCCGACATCAAAAACAAACTCGTTCTTGTTGACATTTGGGCCACGTGGTGCGGCCCGTGCCGCGAACTGATTCCCGAACTCAACGAATGGAAGGAGAAGTTCAAGAAGGACCTGGTGGTCATCGGAATTTCCGACGAATCGGAGCAAACGGTGGCGGAATTTATGACCAGCACACCGATGCGCTATAACGTGGCCATTGACACCAAAAAACGGGTGATGAACGCTCTTGGAGTTCAAGGCATTCCGCACGTCATCGTGATTTCAAAAGATGGAATCGTGCGGTATCAAGGTTGGCCGCAAGATGAAAAAGATCGGTTGACCACCGAAAAACTGGCGCAGATGATCGCCGCGAACAACGCACTCAAATAAGCCGCACCAACTGCTGCACGGCCCCCAAATGATATGCGGCGTGGGCAAGATTGGCCATGACCGCCGTAACGACCTCTTCATTTTCAAGGTCGGCTTCGGCGGCATGGCGCTTCAACTGTTCATACTCGTTTTTCAAATCTTCGCAGATCTGTTTCCATTCCGCATCGCTGACTTTCTGTCTGCGCCACGATCCTTCCCAATCGGCTTGCGGCGACTCCTTTCGCGCATACGCGTTTGCCAAACTCATGTAGTACCGCGTGTGATCCAAGTGCGCGGCGATGCTGCTCGTTTTGGAATTCGGCCGGTGCGACGCCTGCTCCGCCGACAAAGATGCAGCGGTCAGCAGCAAACACTCCTGTTTTTCGACGAACCATGTGCCCGACGCTCCCGGACGAATCCCTTCGAAAGCCTCGGTGAACAAAACATTGAACGCATCGCGAAACGTGGAGTCTTTCACGCGCAGAAAACTACCCGATCCGCGATGCGTTTCTTTTAGAACTGGCGGACGGTTTGAGAATAAGTAAACTCCCAGCCCGCCGCGGTTTTTCTCAGCGTGTCAACGCGGTTGATGGTCTGCCGCATCGGCACCCACGTTCCGTTGTGCCGTGATTGATACGTCATTGTGATGGTAACCCACGCAACGCATTCATCCACATCGCTTGGGTGCAGTTCACGCACGGCCACGCGAACGTTCAGATCGCGCGAAGATGTCAGGAATGTCCGCACCGAGGCGTCCACTTCGCCGAGGGGAACCTGGCGGCCGTTTAGATCAACCAGGTAATAGATCGGAGCCATCATCGAGCGCGCTCCGCGCCAGTCCTGCGCCATCATCAGGCGCGACCATTTTGCATACGTGGCCTCGATTTCGGACCGCTGCGCCGCAAACGCCGACGTGGCGATCAGGGTGATCGCAAATACGATCAGTCGGAAATTCTTCAACGCTTTCATGGCTGGTTTTCACCTCCATTTTCGCTCGCGGCCCGCAGACGTGAAAATGCAAGACCGCAAAAGGTGCAACGCCTTAGGCGTGGAAGATGTTTCAAAACCCGCCGGTTATGATAAGAATTACCAGCCACGAACCGCGAGCTGTTCGCCTTCACCCAATGAAGACACATTGATTCCAACCATCGGCTCACCCAGGTTTTTGGAAACCCGCGCGATAAGCGCCGCGTCGTTGTAATGTGCAGTAGCTTCCACAATCGCTTCGGCGCGCTTTTGAGGATCGCCGCTTTTGAAAATGCCCGATCCAACGAACACCGCTTCGGCGCCGAGTTTCATCATCAATGCGGCGTCGGCGGGTGTAGCGATTCCGCCTGCCGAAAAGTTTGGAACCGGCAGCCTTCCAGTTTTGTGCACTTCCTGAACGAGTTCAAACGGCGCGTTGAGTTCTTTGGAAAGCGCCATCAGTTCGTCTTCGCGCGATGACGCAACGCGTTTGATTTCTGAAATGATCGTTCGCATATGTCGCACGGCTTCCACAACATCGCCCGTTCCTGCTTCGCCTTTTGTGCGGATCATCGCGGCGCCTTCACCGCATCTTCGAAGCGCCTCGCCCAAATTTCGCGCGCCGCAAACGAAAGGAACGGTGAAATCGTGCTTCCAAACGTGATGCTCCGTGTCGGCAGGCGTCAGCACTTCGCTTTCGTCAATGTAATCCACTTCGAGCGCCTGCAAAACTTCGGCTTCGACAAAATGTCCGATGCGGCATTTGGCCATCACGGGAATCGTCACCGTATCTTTGATTCCCAAAATCATTTCCGGGTCGCTCATTCGCGCCACGCCGCCGTGCCGCCGGATGTCGGCAGGAACGCGCTCCAACGCCATCACTGCCACCGCGCCGGCTTTTTCGGCAATCTTTGCGTGCTCGGGGGTGACCACGTCCATGATCACGCCGCCTTTCAGCATTTCTGCCAGGCCGACCTTCAGCCGCCACGTGCCGGTTTGAGCCGTCTCAGCCGACTCTTTCGGCGACAGCAGGCCGCTTTGCGAGAGGACGTTGTAGGCATGCTGATACCGTATGTTCAGCTGGCGGGCGATGTCGGCCACCGAAACTCCCCGGCGGTATAAGTCTCGTATCTGTGAAGATTTGGTAGGTTCTCTGCGATTTCCGTTACTGTCCACAGCTTCCGTATATTACCTTATAAGTTCCTCGTGTGAACTTCCGGTGCGGAGTGGTTTCTTAGAAAGCACCTTTCCGACCCTGAGTTGGTTCTGTGGTCAGAACTGCGGCGAAAGTCGCTGGGCTTCAAGTTTCGGCGCCGGCACCGGGTTGGTAGGTACGTTCTGGACTTTTACTGCCCAGTTGCAAAAGTTTGTGTGGAAGTTGACGGCGATCGCGCCGAAGGGGATGCTCGGCTGAAGGCAAAAGGCATCCATACCATGCGGATTTCAACATACGAAATCAGAACCAATCTGTTTGGGATTCTGGAAGCGATATTTAACGAGTGCATGGCAAGAGCGCACGCCGAACCTTCTTCCCCTTTTTTTTGAAAAGGGGAAGAAGTGTGGCAGCGGCGGCCTTCGGTCGTCAAAACGCCTTGCGCTAAACTACTCACCATGAATCGGAGAGAGTTTCTAAAATCCGCCGGCGCCGCGGCTTTGGCAGCCGGAATGCCTGAAGTTCTAAGTGCCGGCGAACGGCAAAAATCAGCCGTTGGACTGGCTGCCCCCAAACTCGACAAGGTGCGCGTCGGATTCATCGGGGTCGGAGCGCGCGGAAGCGGCCACGTGGAACAGATGCTTCTGCTCGACGGAGTGGAAGTCAATGCGATCTGCGATCTGTATCAAGACCTCGCCGACCGCAGCGCAAACGCCTGCGAGCAGAAAGGACGCAAACGGCCAGCAACCTATGTCAACGGAAAAGACGAATACAAAAAAATGCTTCAGCGCGATGATCTCGACATTGTGATCATCGCCACGCCGTGGGAAGAGCACACGCGCATGGCGGTTGATGCCATGAACAACGGCAAACACGCTTTCACCGAAGTTCCCGCAGCCATCACCGTTGACCAATGCTGGCATCTCGTCGAAACCTGCGAGAAAACTCAAAAGCACTGCATGATGCTCGAAAACGTGTGTTATGGACGCGAAGAGTTGATGGTGCTGAACATGTGTCGGCAGGGGGTTTTTGGCGAACTTTTGCACGGCGAAGCCGCATACATTCACGATCTGCGCGGACAGATGCACGACCTTCCACGCGGCACAGGAAGTTGGCGCACATGGCATTACATCAAACGCAATGGAAATCTATACCCTACACACGGTTTGGGGCCGATCTGTCAATATATGGGAATCAACCGCGGCGATCGAATGGATTTTCTAAGCAGCGTATCGTCCAATTCACGCGTGCGCGAGATTTACGCCAAAGAGCATTTTCCCGAAGATCATCAATGGCGCAAAGCCAAGTTCATCTGCGGCGACATCAACACCACCATCGTGCGAACGGTCATGGGACGCACGATCATGATCCAATGGGATGAACAGCTTCCCAGGCCTTATTCGCGACTCAACCTGATTCAAGGCACGAAAGGCGTGTGGGGCGGGTTCCCCGACCGCATCGTCGTCGAAGGAAAAACATCAACCGAAGGCTGGCAGCAGGGAAGAGATTTGCAAACTTGGTACGACGCTTACGATCACCCGCTTTGGAAAAAAGTTGCGAGCGATCCGGCAAACCAAGGCGGTCACGGCGGCATGGATTTTGTGATGCTGTGGCGCATCGTTTACTGTTTGCGAAACGGCCTGCCGCTCGATCAGGATGTCTACGATGCGGCGTCGTGGTCGGTGATCTCTCCTCTGTCGGAAAAATCGGTTGCGAATCGCGGCCGATCGCTCGACGTGCCCGATTTCACGCGGGGAAAATGGCAGACCACAAAGCCGCTGGGAATCGTCTCTTAGTTGTTAAGTCGGAACCTTGCGATTTCGATCTGTTTAGTTAAGTCCGCATAAGCGTGGATGGTTTCGTCATAAGGAGAAGTATCCGGCCAATCCATCAGTTTTGTCACCGCTTCCAATATGCCTACGTCCAGGAAGTGGTCTTCGCCGAAACGTGTGATCAGTGCCTTGCACACTTCGCGTTTTCTGCCGGAATCGGTGGCGTACATGAATCCCAATGCCAATTCCCGCGCGAGCCGAGGGTCGCAGATCCGATAGATTCTCAGCCCGTTGTCGTTCGATCCAAGTGAAAGTGGGAAGGGCGCAGTCAACCCTTTGCCCTTCAGTTTCACGAACAGGTCGGTGAACCTATCGCAGTATTCCAGTTGACCAAAGCGGATGCGCAGCGCATATTCGTCCATCTTTTCGGCGTCGCTTTTCGGATTCAACGCCTCGGTCAGGTGCGCGTCCATCCAGGCCTTGAACATGTCCTGTTCCTGCTTGCTGCGGTCTTCTCTGCCGAAGCCGACAGGAGACAGATCGGTGAACTGTTCGAAATAGTAGTACCGATGGTCCGGGTCAATCGCCGCGTTGTGAACGAACAGTTCTGCCATGTCGAGAAACACGTTCCCGCGGTTCGGAATCTGATCGTCCTTTAGAATGATTTGAGAATGACCACAGAGGCTTGGTTCATAGACGTATGAGAGCCCGTAAGCTGCCCCTTCGACGTGGAAGACTTGTTGTTGACCGCGATACTTTTCCCCAAGGTCCAGCCTGGGAAGCGTTAAGGGAATGGTCCCGTCCGAGGAAGTCATTACAAACCACACGGCGGTCGTTCCCTCAGCGACTGGAATTGTTGACGCAGGAATTCTCTGACTGATGTACGCCAAGCCAGACGGGCACACACAGTCGAATTCCGAAGGACAAGCTCCCTTGAGAATGCGGGACACCCGGATTGTGAAACGGAAGAAGTGAGCTTGCTCGTTGTGTTCCGATCCATCGCGTCTACCTATCCATCCGACATGCGATAGTTCCTCGACGTGAGTAACCGTACCGATTAACACGAGGTCTGACACATCGAACTGACGGTAGGTGTACTGTGCCTTTGCGATAGCCGCTGTGAGAATGAGTGCGATGTGCGCGAGGGTTTTCATAGTTAGTCTCCAGTATGTGTCGTGCCATCGGTATAGCACTTTGCCGTGTAGCGGCCTACATAGATGCCAAAAGCGGATAGGCTCACACTTTCGGTCGCAGCGTAGTACTCGTGCGTGAATGTCAGAACAGCTATACCTCCTCCGATAGGCCGGGCAATAGTGCTGTGCCAGTTCTTGAAGCCGATGTAGTCGGTGAATCGCGCGTGGTAATTGTATCCCGGCTGGTGATCGTTCGGCGGCGGCAGGTTGTACTCTGTGCTGCCAGAAGTCCAGAAGCCCGCGTAAGATGGGTTGCCGTTCCAACGGAAATTGGACAAAGGCTGCCCGTCATCAAACGTCGTCGGCGGAAATCCGCTTGGAGGGAATCGCTCCTGTACTTCAACCTCTTTGAACGGATCGAGTTGACGGAACAACTCCATCACGTGCTTGTCCGAATTCGACCAAAGCCAATTCGGAGCCGAGCCCTGTTGGTTCACGTCTACTGCCTGACCCACATCCGTCACGTGATCCGGCTTGTGGCATGTAATCTTCCGGTAGCCAGGATCGGGGATCGAAGTTTTGGCGCGATATTCGTCTGATGAATCAATCACACTTCCCGTATGGCCGTCTTTGGTCAGCGAATACACCAACGAGATCGTCGCTCCGCCGCGCGCGCTCCGGCCGTTCGCGCACAGATCAACGAACGTCGAAGACTCACTCGGATCTACCATGAAATCTATCGGCCCCGTCTTGATCCATTGAAACGTCGTACCCTCCGGCTGCGCCCAGATCTCTTCGGCATGGATCGTGTTCGCCAACTGCGCTCCTTCGGGTCGGCCATTGCGCAGACTGTAGTTGAAGTAGTCGAGAATGAACGGCTGCCACTCATTCAGGCTGTTCGGATATACCCGCCCTTCGCGATCTTGGCTTCTGCCGGACTGCGTTATCAAAAGAGGTCCGCCGATCAGATACACCTTCCCCGAATACTGATGCACGTCGTTGCCGATCGTTACGGTTACGTTTGCCGTCGCCTCGCCCGGAGTGCTGAAGGTGACGAGCGGCCTCTCCTGCGTGCTGGATGACGGCGTCGCGCCGCAGCCTGAGAACGTCCATAGGTAGGTGGAACCGGGGATGGAAGGCTGCACCGAAAACCCAACCACAACCGAATGCTGCTTGGTAGCCGGATCGCACGTCAGCCCCGCAACGTGGGGGCTGGAAACCACCGACTGTTGCTGGGCCGCCGCCGCGGCGTAAAACAGGCTCAAGGCGCACATCTCGAGGACTCTAAGCCGGCTGATTCGTCTCAGCCTTGGCTTTCGGCTTTCGGCTTTCGGCTTTCGGCTTTTGGCTTTTGGCTTCCATCATCACCTATTATACGAGCAGATCGCCCGTCAGTATCTATCATAATAGAGAGGTACCGATGGCTGGACTGACCACCACCAAAGCCCCCTTCATCGAAGAGGCACAGAAAAACGGCGAGCTGTACATCCGCCAGCCCTATGAGCTGTATAGCGAGGAGAACCAGGAAACCTGGCGCAGGCTTTATGCCCGCATCCGGCCGAAGTGGGAAAAGTTCGCTCACCCGAAGTTCATGCAAGGCGTTGCGAACCTCGCGCTGAATCCCGACCGCATCCCGCGCCTGGAAGAGATCAACCAGTTTCTGCAGCCGCTGAGCGGGTTTGCTGCGAAAGCCGTAAGCGGCTACGTGCCCGCATACATTTTTTTCGACTGTTTGCGAACGCGCGCATTTCCAACCACTGTTACCATTCGCGACATCAACTCTTTGGACTATCTTCCCGAGCCCGACATTTTTCACGACGTTGCGGGCCATGTGCCGATGCACACCGATCGCCGTTTTGCGGACGTTTTGGTGCGTTTCGGCGAGGTGGCGCGTTCGGTTGCCGAGCACGCGCAGGAGATTCGCGATCAAGAGCAGCGCGTGAAGAATGTCGAGAGCATCATCAAAGGGATGGCGCGCTTTTTCTGGTTCACCATCGAGTTCGGGCTGATGCGTTCGGGTTCGGAGTTGAAAGTGTATGGCAGCGGTCTGCTTTCATCGTTCGGCGAGATATCGCACTGTTTGGAATCGCCGGATGTGCAGCGGTATCCGTTTCAAATGGAGTGGGTTGTGAATCAGTATTTCGAAATTCACCATTACCAGCCGCTGCTATATATTGTGGATTCGTTCGATCATCTGTTCGATCAGGTTGAGCTGTTGGAGAAGTGGATTTTGGAAGGTCGCCTTAATAATCTATCCCCGGGCGAACCGGAGATCAGCGAAGCCGACTTGGCGTCGTTCTTGGATGCGAGTGTGAGGGTGTAGTGCGCCCCCGAATCCTCTTCGAAGAAGACATCGATCGCAATGCCGAGTACGATTGTGATCAGATTGACACACTTGTTTTTACCGTATCTAACCACTTATGTGGAGCTATTAACAGTTCTCAGCTTAACGCGCGTCCAAAGCGATTATTGAACTCACTCTGCGATGTCCAGGTCCAAACTCATAAGACCATTCGAGGACTATTGAGGTTCGAATCTGATTCGTTCGCTCCAAAGACAGCAGCCCTCTCGCTAGTTCGCGAGCAGCTTGAGGCGTTCTTTCTTCTACTTTTCGTCCTAGATAATCCGGATGATCGTGCCTCTCATTTCATGAAGTACAACTGGCGTCGGTATTACGAGTTTTATCTCTTGGAAAAAACGGAGATGGGTGGTTTGGAGAGCTGGAAGGATTACCTCCGCACGAAGGCACCCGACTTTCTCAAAAAAATTGCCTACCAAGCAGGTGTAACTGAGGAGGAGCAAGAGCGGGAAGATAAAATATTCGGCGGGTCCGCTTCTAAGAGAGATCGATTGATCACGGACTTTCCGACGCCTGGCAGGATTGTGCAGCAAATAAGCTGTCCTAGGACAAGACGTCTCGGCGAAGCTTGGCTGCCTGAGTGGCACCGCTACTGCGGCCTAGTCCATGTTCATGTACCCAAGCTGATGAATTTAGAAGTGGAAAATTCTCTTTGGAGGTTGTCACCGGGAGACGCCGTTGGCTACCTGCAAAACACGTACGGCGTCGCCATAGTGCTCTCCTGGCTCGCAATCGCGTGTAGTGCAGCAGAGATTTTTCATTCGACGCAAAACATTGATCTCATGGCCTCACTAGATAAGCTGTGGCGCAAGTTGAGAGAGATATCGCTGTTGGCACGACTCTTTTGGGAAGCTGGAATCAAAGAGGCGATGCCCGCCACTATAGATTGTTGATCCGACGGGTGGCAGGGGTGAATTTGCAAATTCACGCCGGTTTCTTCGAAACTAACGGGACGGGTGGCACTGACAGGCCCTGAGTGAAACGAACGGTTTGTCAGTGAGCAATAATCTCTATTTTGACAGGAATGAATTTTAGAGCCGGCGATCAAGTTGCAACGTCTAACGAACGGATTAATAAGACAGATACCGACATTGGCAACCGTGCAATTCGGAGATGCGCTATTCACTGACAGACCCTTCGGCCCGTCAGCGGTCGGGTGGCAGTGGGCTGAATGCGCTGCGTGACGTTTTCACGTGCGTAGGGTGCCATGCAACTACGCGAAGCTGAGATGCATGCAGAAATCTCATACGTAATTGTCGACAACTACTTTTCGCCCAGAGTCGCGGCTCATTCATGAACGCAGATGTCGAAGTATACGCCGAATGGTTGCATGACGAATGGACAACTTAGAGTGCAAGGAACCGAGCCTGCAAATCGGGTGGGACTGTCGAGGTGAAGTTTCCGCCGAAGAGATGCCCCAGGCGAACCATCATTATGTGCAATGTGCCTATCGCGTGGCACGCGCCATAATGTCCAAATGCAACCTCGCAAAACGTTTATCTTCACCCTAACTGCGGCGTTCGCTCGGTGGCCAGGGTGAATTTGCAAATTCACCCTGGTTTCGCTGAAAACTCTGGCTGATGGGTATCATTGACGACGTGGAGAGCTAGATGAAACCGGGGGACAGGTACGCGATGCACTACGGTCCGATCCTCGACGCGCTCAGGGATTTGGGAGGTTCCGGTACGGCGAAGGAAGTCCGATCTCTCGTGATCGAACGAGGCGGGTTTTCTGCGGACGAACTTGCAAAGGTACATCCGAGCGGTGAACCCATCATAGAAAACAATATTGACTGGGCAAGGAATACGCTGAAAGAAGCGGGGTTGCTCGATCCGAGCGAACGTGGCATCTGGAAGCTGACGCAAGAAGGTTGGAGAACCAAACTGACGCTTGAACAAGCGCGCGAGCTCCGAAGGAAAACAAATCGGGAGTGGGCGCAGCGCAAAAAATTCGCCGCTGAACAGGGCGAGGACATTGAAAACTCTGACGGCGTTGAAGGCATCGAAAGGGCGACCGCTTTGCGGACGTTGCGGACTCTTTCATCAGATGGGTTCGAGAGGTTCTGTCAGTTACTTCTTCGCGAGTCCGGATTTACTGAAGTTCATGTGACCGGTAAGTCAGGAGACGGCGGCATCGATGGTCACGGGACTCTGCAAGTCAACGAGCTTGTTAGCTTTCGTGTGATGTTCCAATGCAAACGATATGCTAAAAGCGTCTCGCCGGACTTGATACGCGACTTTCGCGGCGCAATGCAGGGAAGGAGCGAGAAAGGGATCTTTATTACGACTGGCTATTTCACCGCGCAAGCCGAGGCGGAGGCTAATCGGGACGGTCCGCCACCGATCGAACTTGTGGACGGCGACAGGCTTGTTGAATTAATGGAACGCCTGAAACTTGGCCTTATCCCGCGCACAATCTTTGACGTCGACGAAAAGTTTTTTGACGAGTATCGGTAGTTTTTTGCAAACCGCTCCGCGTCTGAAGATCGCCCTGCCGCGTCACGCGTGCTTGTTCGCGGTCTCCTATGCAGGGAATGTGACTATCCACCATGTGCTATCCGTGATTCGTCGAACAAGCACAAATTTTTCGTTCCCGCTTGTCCCGACCCACTCATAGGGTCCCAAGCTTCTCTTCCGTTTGCCATCGGCGGCAGAGGAGCTCAGGCAATAATTTCATCTCGTGCGCGTTTCTTCGCCCATTCTCCAACCATGCGACGCGCTTCAATCATGCCATTCGCTTTCCGCGGCACGCAGTAAACAAAACGCGGACAAACCCTTACGGGCCCGTCGGCGGCACACAGTCAACAAAACGCGGACAAACCCTAACGGGCCTGTCCGCGGCACCCAATCAACAATGGCGGGACACCTGCCGATCACGACTTCTTCTTGGTGAATGTCGCGCTCATCAAGTCATTGTTCTCGAAACCTGCGCCATGGTCCTCCGTCACAGTTAAGGAAAACTGGTCAAGCTTGCTGACATCGAACACGATCTGAATGGTGGATTCTGAATCAGGCGGAGTGCCTTTGAATACGAACTTCTTCCCATCGAACGACCCTACGGCAGCCAGCGGCATCGGCTCTTCCGAAATAAAGAACACCCCTCGATAGGTTTTCTTTTCGGCATCGTAATTCAACATCGCTTCGAATGAAACATCGCCCATTGGAGTACCTTTCAGGTCGAATTCGAGACGCACAAACTTTCCTCCAAGAGTCATCGAGCCTTTGCCCGACCCGGTGAAATTCACTTTCTGGTTTTCATGGTTGAACGCGCCCGATACTGTCCACTCCCCCATGAGCGGCTTAAAGTTCTTTAGTTCGTCGGCGGGTTTAGCTGGTGGATGTTGCTGAGCATGAGCCAGCAGCGAAGAGACGAGAACGGCAAACGCAAGTACGCTTCTCATGTTGGCCCTACGGCCGAAGAGCGGCGGTGGTTGCGCCAAATTGCGGGTGGATACTGCTAAAGGGGCTTACAGATTCGGCCTTCCGGTGCCAAAAACCTGTTATTTGGCACTTGAATCGGGGTCGGAACCTATGGAACGAACCGATGGGCGGTTTCGGCCGCTACGGGGAGGTAACGCCATGTTCACCAACATTCTACGATTGAGCGCCATCGCCGCCGCAGGGGCATGTATCGCTGCAGTGGCTGCGCAAACCATCGCCGGAGCAACGATTCAAGCCGCTGCGCAAACCGCGCAGCATCTGGAACAGAAAATGCGCGACGCGGGCATCCGCCTGACCTCGGAAGACGTCAACGCCATCAAGGCCATCGAAATCCGCCGCGCGACCGTTTTGCAGATGTACCGAGACTTGAGCACACTTCAAAAGGAGTCCGAAAAACGTGGAGACTATGCCGCGGCAAAACAAGCCGACTTCCATAAGACGCACCTGAGGATGATTCAGAAAGGACTGCCGAGCGCGGACAGCTCAGTCGGCGGCTATTACATGGAAATCAAACGGTACTTGAATGGACCGGCAAAGAAGCATTCGATTTGGATGAAGGAAGCGCAGACCGCGTTAGAGCGCTCCAACAGGCCCGCGCCAGCGCGCCCGAGTCAATCGGTCGGCAGCGGCAGTTCTCGTGGAGACTTCGAACTGTTCGTCATAAAACTCGGGGATCAACGCAAAAGCCACGTTGAGTTCTATGTCAACAACGTAAAGGTAACCGGAACCGGCCAGCACATTCCGCTCACCGGATCATCGTTCAATTTGCGGGCTTTCGCAGTTGGTGACGTTCGCAACAAATGGCGGAACTTTCGCGCATCCGAGAATACCGAAATCGTCTCCATGACCGACTATCGCGCAAGGTACACGGTTTCAAATGGCAATTTTAGCGGGCTCACAGATTGGCATGTCGGTTCCGAAAAGTACGCATGGACGTTTTTGAATGCGCCGAATCCTCGCTTTGCGCAATATGGATTTGGGTCAAGTTCTGGCAACGGTACACTTCAAAATGATATGCTTTCATTCACTTTCCAAGGCGCGTTTTCAGCTGGATTCGGCGTGAAGGGCGAAGTGAATTGGATCGCTGATTCTCAGCGGCCGGGTGGAATGTTCCATCCGAAGGATCGGGAAACTGCTTCCGGCGACATCGTGTTTTCGGTCGGCCCGCGAGGGTAACAAGAGCGACCGCGGATTCAGTTATCGGCATGGACGATTTTCACTCAGTCGTCCATGCCTTCGTTCCGCGGTATCGTTGCGGCTTATATCCCCTGGATCCCGAAGGCTGTAGGGAATAGATACGATGATTCCAAATGGGCCGGACCACGGCGATTCGTGCCCTGTCCGCAAGGACAGTTCCCAGCAACTTCCTATCGCGGCCTTCGCCATCGCCAAACAAGCGGCAGCGCGAATGCGAATGCGGTCATCGTGAACGGTTCCGGAACCACTTCCACGAATGCGATCCCCGTGGCACCCGGCGCCATAATGTCCGAATGCAACTTCGAAAAACGCTCGTCTTCGCTCTCATCGGAGCCTTCGCTCTCGCCGGCTGCAAGTCAAAACCATCGCTCGTCGGGGAATGGACGGGCTCGATGTCAATGCAAGGGGTCCCGATCAACGCAGAATTCAAGTTCGGCGGCGATGGCACCGTTCAGATCGTGCAGACGGCCATGGGCCAATCCTCAACGCAAAAAGGAACCTACACTTCCGACGAAAAACAGTTCACCATCACTGCGACCTCGGTGGAATCCGCGACAATGCCGAAGGCGGTGCTCGATCAGGTCAATTCGATGCTTCAGAAAACTCCGCGAAAAATGACTTTCGATTGCACGTGGAAAGATAACGACACGATTGCGATTACTCAGCGCGACGCGCCCGCGCCGATGAATGAGCCCATCACTCTGAAGCGAAAGAAGTAGCCAAACGCCGCGCACGACCGATCGCTCGAAACAGTCTGCCAATGCCATAAAACGTCAGGTGAACTGACACTACAATGACGGCATACACAGCCGCAATGAACGCCGCGGGTTCGACGTTGAAGCGCCAATCAGAAAGTGCGGGCTGCGTCAGCGCTTGCTGGAGGGCGTCGACGCGTGCCCTCTTCGTCGCAACCGCGCTATGCAGCTCGGCGATGAACCTTGGACCGTTGTGCCGCCACACGGCTTCGGCATCTCTCCAATCTTTCATCCAAGATACGTATGCGTTCGGATCATAAATGTAATCGGTCCTGTCGGGAAGTCTATCCGGCGCGATGAACCCCGCCTGCGAAACAAGATCGCTGCCTTGAGGAAACGGTTCGCCTTGGCTCGAGAACCCGAACGCACGCCGGGCACGCTCCAGCGCCGAACTGAATTCGGCTTGCTGCCGCGTCAGCAGCGCCAACTCCGCCTGCGCCTGGCCGCGTGAATAGATGAGAGGGTAGCCGTACTCCGATTGCAGCGTAAAGTAAGCCCACGACCATCCGAGCATCCACAAAACTCCCACCGGCACGCACAACGATAACAACCCAACGAAGCGGAGCCGTTTGCTCACCGCAGATGCGACAGCCAGCAAAACCAGCGTCACCGCCGCAGCAAACACCAGCCAGCCTTCTACGCCGGCAGCGCGCATGCCGATCAACGGTCCCAATGCGATCGTCAAGCCCAAAACGGCCGCAGTAATCAATGTCATCCGTTCGCCAGAACGTGCAAGCCGCCCCGAAGACTGCTGCGACAAAAAACCGTCGGCGACTTTTGCAGGCTTGCCAAGTTTTTTGATTGAAACCGCGACAACGTCTTCTTCGGATGCGCCGTTCGCCAGTTCGGCCTGCACCGATTCATCGAGGTGCGATTCAATCTCTTTACTGATTTGAACAATCTGTTCTTTTGGCAGTTCGCGTTCAAGCCGACGCTCCAACTCCACCAGATACCAGCCGATACGTTTATCCATGGTTGTCCGCCTTTGATGCCTGCATCAGAATCGAACTGATCCCGGCCGACACCTCGCTCCACTCCCGCCGCTGCTTCGCCAATCGCCTTTTTCCCTTTTCGGTGATTGTGTACACCTTGCGGGAAGGCTTGCCGGTTTGCGCGTGCCACTCCGCCGACACAAAGCCGAGCTCCTGAAGCCGGTGCAAAACGGGATACAGTTGACCCTCTCCCAACGTCAGATTTCCCCGCCCTGCCTCGCGGATCGCCCGTGTGATCGCATACCCGTGCTTGGGGCCGGCCGCAAGCGTCCCCAGCACCAAGGCGGAAAGGTCGGGTTTGAACAAGCCGCTCATGACCCGATTATATATCATTTCTTGATATATGTCAACCCCTAAAGGCACGGGGCGGCTCTCGCGGATGAATCAAGGTACATTCCAACGACCAATGAAAAAGCCGAAAGCCGGTTCCGAAACGTTTTCCGAAGCGGAGCGTGCCGCAATGAAAGCGCGTGCGCGCGAGCTGAAATCCGAGCGCACCGCAAAAGGAAAGCGCGACGGAGAGACCGATCTTTTAGACGCGGTGAACGCGCTGCCTGCACCCTCTCGAAAAATGGCGAAGCGCCTGCACGAAATCATCAAAAGCAGCGCGCCAATACTCAATCCGAAAACTTGGTATGGCATGCCCGCGTATGCAGATGCCGATGGAAAAGTGGTTCTGTTCTTTCGGCCCGCAGAAAAGTTTAAGGAGCGTTATTTGACGCTTGGATTTAATGAAACCGCCAAACTCGACGACGGCGCGATGTGGCCGGTCGCTTATGCGCTGCTGAATCTCACACCCACGGAAGAGAAAAAAATCGCCGCACTTGTCAAAAAGGCCGTGAGATAGTTTCGCCGCAGAGGCCTAAGGGGAACTATTCCGATCTGCCGAACGTCTCAATTCACAGCGCAGCCGAATGCTGCGGGAGGTGCCCACCGATGAGACCGTTTTTGGCCCTGTTTTTCGTTGCGTTGGGATTCGCCCCTTCGCCAAGTTCGGCACAGATATCCGTTATCGCAAGCAAGAACAATCTTAGTTTGGCAGAAGCGGCCGGCGCGTATCTGCTCGCGAAGGCGTTTCACCTCGATGCGACTTTCATCATCTCGACAGGCAGAACCTACGGAGTGCCGGTCTATTCGATGCCGCCGGCGCTGATCATCGCACGCGACTGCCATTGTCCACTCACCAAAGTTCTGGTTCTTCGCAAGCAGGGGCTTGGCTGGGGAGTGATTGCGCATCGGCTTGGAGTGCCGCCGCAATCGTTTCACAACCCACACTACAAACTCGAGCGGATGCCCGATGCAGTGATTTATGAATCGGCGTGGCGCCCGATCCTCATTTCAAATCGGCTATCCAGTGTCCAGATAAATGCGCTGCGCAATCGCGGACTAAGTTGGCAGGAACTCGCCGCCGGAACAGGTTTCGCGCGTGAATGGAACCGGACGCCGAAGGAAGTGCTCACAGTCTATCGAACCGATCGCGACTGGGGCGTCGTCGGCACCAAAATGGGCCGCGGCAAAGGGCCGAAATCGGAGCCTCCTGGAAAGGCGAGGAAGGCGGGAGAAGGGCACTCGGGTGGCAACGGCAAAGGCAAAGGCCACGACAAAGGCAAAGGCCACGGGAAAGGCGGCGGCTGAGCTCGAACTTTTCGTGCGCACGCGGCGTACTATCGCATAAGCCTATAAAAGGAGTGTGCGCCATGGTAACCGTGTTTGGGAGTCGTTCGTTGGTTCATGTTTCGCCGCAGATTGCGCGCGGGAGTTTGTCTTGGAAGAGCATCGGGGACGGTTCAGTAGAGTTGAGAGTTCAGATCGTCAACCTCGCTTCGTGCAGCACCGCTCCCGATACGCTTGTGATTGAAGCCGCACCTTTCGGCGCTTTTATCCCGCACATTCCGGTTGACCGCGTCGCTGTCGGTTCGCTCGATCCGGGTGAACGACGATCCGTCCGCGTGACACTTTCAAACAGATTGTTGGATCTGATCGCGCGTGCCGTGCCGCCTCCATCCACCGAATCTACGAGAGCCGGTGTTGATGCCGTGCTCCATTACGCGTGCATGCGGCACTGGATCGGAAACTTCAATGTGTATTTTGAAAGCGATCCTTCAAAAGCGTTTGAACGTCACCGCGCGTTTGATCTTCGAGTGCCAGCCGGTACGACCGCCATGGGGATGTTCATGCTGATCTCGGCAACGGTTGACAGTTATTCGCTTAAAGCAACGGTGGACAACGATCAGTGGTCGTGCGCAACATATTTACAGTCCGATCGGCTGGGCCGTCTGCAGGTGCGCGCTCCTTCCGAGGTCGGTTCTAAGGCGAACGTCGTGGTTGAGGTATCTCAACTCACGAGCGGGCGGACGGTTCCCATCGAGTTCGCATTCGAATCGGCGGATGGATGGGGCGATTGCGCCGGCTGCGTTCCGGTCAAGCGGTAAGCCGCATTACGCACCAAAACACAGGCAGCAAGCTGCCCGCGGCACGATGCGTGCAACGAATGCCTCCTGTGCGGGCTCCCTCGTGTTCAGCCGCTGAATGCGGCAAAAAGGGAGGGACCGAAATCATGATCCGAATCTGCAATCTTCATTCAACCCCAGGCGCCTGCGCCGCGATGTTTGCCGCTTTGATCTCTGCGGCCGCCGCGATGGCCGACGCGCCGAAGATTGATGAAAAAATCGAAATCAAAAACTTCGACAACTATTACAACGACATTCATTTCTTCATCACCGATGGCAAGGCACTGAAGTTTGACAGCACGCTGCCTGTCGGGCGTCCTGAGCTTCGAAACGGCGGCCGCGAAATCTATATGGATGGATTTGAATCCACCCCGAGCGAAAACACCAGCATGAAGTTCAACGCACAGTTCGAACCCGATGGAAGCGATCGGTTCGGCTACAAACTGGTTTCGTGGAACGGATGGTGGACGAGGGATGGCAAAAAGCAGGAAACGTTTGCTCAAAGCGACATCAAATCGAAGCGCGCTGATTTGGGCGGCGGAAGTTATGAAGCGGTTTGCGAACTCGGCAACCTCCAGTCGTGGGATGTTACGGTAACGCTCGGCGCTGCGGTTGTTGACGACCGTTTCAACCTGTTCGACGATCCGATGCCAACCTTCACTCCGCTTGGCACCATCACGCTGGGTCAGAGCCAAACGTGGTCGCCGGCCGGTGTGAGATTCGGCGCGGGACAAGCCGTCGTGTTCAACTGTGTGGGAACAACTTTCGAGGGCCAGTCGAGTGTTACGTGGGTCGAAAGCGATCTGGTGCCGGAACCTGCGAGCGTTCTGGCGCTTGCAGTCGCAATCCCGTTGTTTGCGAGCAGACGGCGGCAGCCGCGATGAACTTTCGGCACCTTGCGAACCGTTAGGTATGATGCGTTGCGGGGCAGATGCCCTACGGCTTTGGCCCCGCAGTTGCACAGCGTAAGGAGGTCATGAAATGAAAAGCCTGAGTTGCAATCTTGGAATTGCCGCCGCAGTGTTGGCATGGAACTTCGCAAGTCCCCAAGGCGGGGCGATTGACTCGACCGTCATGGGCAGCGGAAAACTCGTAATGCGCGGCAAAGCCGATCAGTATTTCAAGAAAGCGCGCGTAGTCCTGAACCAAAACGGGCGCGCCGAAGTTTACATCTTCACCGATCCGCCCACAGTGCTGGTTGGAACATGGTCGAGCAATCCCAACGGAACATGCGCCATGCGGCTGCTGCGTTTTGGCAGCAACGGCGCATCGGGCGATGGAACGATTCAGCATAACGGCCGATCGGTGATGGCGTTCGAAATCACCGGTGTCACCCATTCATCGCAGTTCGAGTTGAGTTTCAAGGCAGGCTGAACTTAGCGTTTCGAGTCATAATGCACGCTATGAAACGAGCTGTTATGGTTTTCTTGTCTCTGTGTGCGGCTGCCGCGCTCGCCGGTTCGGACGTTCTTACGCCCAAGCAGGCGTTCGAAAAACTGAAGACGCTGGTCGGCACGTGGGAGGGAACAGGCGAAGACGCGGGGATGAAGGTGGTTTATAAACTCACGGGCGCGGGCTCGGCGCTCATCGAAACTCAAATGCCCGATACGGCGATGGAGATGGTGAGCGTGTATCACATGGACGGCCCCGATCTGATCATGACGCATTATTGCGCCGCGGGAAATCAACCCACGATGAAATACAAGCCCGGTGATGCCAAGTCGTTGAACTTCGAGTTTCTGAAAGGGTCGAACATGAAGCCGACCGATATGCACATTCATTCAGCGCGCATCCGCATTCTTTCAGCCGACACACTCGAAAGCGATTGGATCGGATACGCAAACGGAAAGCCCGCGGGCACCGAAACGTTTAAACTAAAACGCGCAGCCCGATAGCGTTTAGGATTTCGGTCTGATGACAAGAATCACTGCGCTTCCCGGAATCATGCGTCCGCGCCCCTGACCCGAAGCCGGCGGTTCGAATTCAGCCGCCATCAGATAGATCGTGTGCGTTTGTGAATCGAACGCTATGGTTCGAGCGCTTTTTTGTGTCGCAAGTTCCTGCACCAATTCGAAACCGCCTGCCGCGCTCCTTTTCAAAATGCTCAAAGTTCCATCTTGGCCGTTCGGGCTGAAGAACAACCCAAGTTCTGGATCGAACGCGGCGCCGTCCGGCCCATTTCCGATTTTTGCTGTGCCGATCAGTCTGCCCGCCTTGGCATCCGATACCGCAGCCAATCCGTTTCCACACGTCGAAAAAATGACCGAATGTTTTTTGTCGAACGCAACTCCTGTGGGTCCTTCTGCCGGCGCGAGCGGCCAGGATCGAACGACTTTCAACGCTTTCAGACTGACCTCGGCGACTTGATTTGAATCCTCGAGGTTCACAAACAGATCGCCGCGGCCGTCGGGCACCGCAAATTCTGGTTTGCCTCCCAAGGCGATCGTTCCTTTAACTTTGTCGGTTGATGCGTCAATTGCGGTTGCATCGTTGCTTCGCCCATTCGCGGCAACAATCAAGTTTGTTGATGGGTCGAACACGATCACATCTGGATTTGCGCCGACTCTGATTCGTTCAATCTCTTTCAACGATTGGGTATCGAATACCAGCACGGAATCTTCGCGTCCGCACGAAATGAACCCTTTGTGCAGTTTTGGCGCAATCGCCACACCGTGCACTCCTGGTGTGTTGGCAATATCGCCGACAACCGCGCCGTTTTCGGCGTCCACAACCATCACGTGGCTGCTGCGTGTGACATAAAGACGGTGAGTGGTTGAATCGAAAGTGAGACAGTCCCACCCTCCTTCACCTCCAATAGCGAACCGTCTTGCAACCACAAAACTTGGCGTAGTTTTGTTGCTTTGTGTGGAGGCCGCGCCGCATGCAAACATGCACACAACCAGCGAAACGAACTGGATAGTCTTCATGAACAAAGCGTACCCGCGCGGTACAATTGGTCCATGCTGCGAATCATTGCGTCAGCGGGAGGCGCCGTCGCAGCAGCCGCGTACTGTTTCGGCCAGGTTTCCGATCTGAAGCCGCCTCTTTACCTTGTGGAGCCGTTCACGCTCGAGAAAGTGCGACAGTATGCCGATGCCGGCGCCGATCTGCTCGGCAGCAAGTCGCCGGGGTATTTCTGGTTTTGCCGCGCAGTGGGCGAAGCCAAGCCGGACATCGTGAAGTTCCTTTTGGAAAAAGGGATAAGGCCAAACGAACTGACTTGGGTGGAAATGCCGATGCTGTTCTTTTTGGCGTACAACAGTTCAAAAAACTCGGGCGACCGCGTTGCGGTGGCTGATCTGTTGCTGGGAGCCGGCGCTGAGATCAACGAACTGCTCAACAAGTATTCACCTACAAGAACGCCGTTTACTGGGAACGCTCTTCACGCGCTTGCATGGTTCGGCGATCCTGAACTTGCAAAATATCTCATCGCTCGCGGAATCAAAAAGGACGTTCTTGATGCCAACGGTCAAACCGCATTGATCAAGGCGTTCGAGCCCCTAAGACCCACTCTGGGTTATGGCTGGACGGGACAGGTTTCGAATGACCTGATGATCAGAACGCTGATCGAGTGTGGATGCGACCCTCAGTTTCCGGGCATCAAACCGTCCAAGTACTCCCAATACAATTCGGGCGTCACTGCCCTTCACATTGCAGCGTATCTGGGGCGTTGTGATCTTGTAGAGTTGATGTCAAAGATGAAGCCATACCACGACCTGATAACAGAAGCGGGACAAACGCCGCTGCACGTTGCCGTTCTCAGGCGCGAGAATGTGCAGATGGTGAAGCTCCTTCTTCAGCTCGGTGCGAACCGCTCCGTGCGTGACAACAATGGCGAAACCCCGCTCGAAATCGCTATGCGGAAGAGGTTCGAAGAGATCGAGACGATTTTGAGAGGCTGAACGGGACGAAAACGATCGTGCCACGGGCAACTTGTTGCCCGTGTCTGTAGAACCGATACCTTTCTGTTGAGAGAGCCGTGTGTGCGCCCTGCTGCCCGTGGAACGAGCCGCGGCAAGAACCTCAATTCCCATCCTTCCCCCTGCATTAGGGAGAAGGTGGCGCGAAGCGCCGGATGGGGGTCGGTGTTTCGCGCAAACGCCCTTCACCGTTCGCTTCGCTCACGGGGCTCCGCCTAAACGCAGGGGAGAGCGTTGAACTGGTATCCCATCCTTCCCTTTGCATTAGGCAGTCGCCTATCGCTGCCTGCGCCGGCGCCAAAAGAGCGGCAGCGCAAATGCGAACGCGGTGATCGTGAACGGTTCCGGAACAACTTCCACAAATGCGATCCCCGCAGCGCCGCTGATGCCCGTTGCAAACGTATCGTGAAATGCGCCGGTCGCGGAGTCGTATCTCCAAACGTGGCCTCCGCCGGAAACATAGAAGAATCCGTCCGAATGAAAAACCATTCCCCATGAAACCGCGTCGCTCGTTCCAGAGATAAAATCGCCGAGAAACGCACCGGAAGTCGAATTGAACTTGTGAACCGCGCCCGTAAAAAAGTCATCGGTGTAAATGATTCCGTCTTTGATCACCAAATCAAAAATCCCGTCGATGCGCGGGTCGGTCGCAACGTTGCCGGCATAACCGCCGGTAGATTGATCAATCTTTCCAACTGATCCAACGGGCCCAAAAATCTCGTGTCCAAAGTACGGATTTCCGTCCGGTCCGAAGGTTAACCCATGTTGATGCGAAACCGCCGCACCCGCGCCCCATTGTCCCAAATATGCGCCTGTAGTTCCATCCCATTTCGAAAGCGGCCCTTCGGGAGTTCCGAAATGCGCAATGGTGTACAAGTTTCCATCCGGGCCGAATTGCAAATCTTCCCAACCGCCGCTCGGCGGAACGAATTCGCCCAGGTATGTTCCCGTCGGACTCCATTTGGTCACATTCGCCGAATACTCACTCGCAACATACACGTTTCCATCGGGTCCAATCGTGATGCCTTCGGGACCGTCAATGTGCGTGTTGGCGAAAACGCCGATGAATGCGCCCGTCGTGCCGTCGAACCTTAGGACTTGATCCGACAACAGGCTGCATACCAAAAGATCGGACGCGGCATGGGTTGTGGCCGCAACCGCCGCCGCCGCGATG